>JBIKRC010000077.1:0-7767 GCA_044349375.1 Limnohabitans sp. | reverse complement strand
ACTTCAACTCAGCTGGCCAACTTGTCAAGCGCGCAGATTGCCTCCTTGAGCCCTACACAGCTGGCATCCCTGAATGCGACCCAACTCGCAGCACTCACGCCCGCCAACCCAGCCTCATTGACCAATACACAACTCGCTGCACTGGCACCAGTGCAGTTGGCAAATTTTTCCACTGCTCAGCTTGCAACACTAAACCCGTCGCAAATCGCCGCCATCACGCCCACACAAGCAGCCGCTCTGAGCACAACCCAGCTGGCCTCTTTGACAACGACTCAACTGGCAGCACTGGCACCCTCCAGCTTGGCAACGCTGAGCAACGTCCAGCTCAGCGCAATCACGCCGCCCCAAATTGCCAGCTTGGCACCTGCGCAAATGGCAGCTCTGACTTCAACTCAGCTGGCCAGTCTGTCAACCGCGCAGCTTGCATCTTTCAGCATGGCACAAGCGGCATCTTTGAGCACCTCACAACTGGCCAATTTGTCCGCTGCACAACTTGCTTCTTTGAGAACCGCACAACAGACAGCCCCAGTTACCGATGAACCAACAGGCTCCACGACCGCAGACCTCTCCTTATTGACAAACAACCAAATCGCCGCCCTGGCACCTGCTCAGTTGGCCAACTTGTCAAACACGCAGCTCGCTGCGCTCAGTCCAACGCAAATAACGGCCATCACGCCCGCACAAGCAGCCGCTCTGAGCACGACCCAGCTGGCCTCTTTGACAACGACTCAACTGGCAGCCCTGGCACCCGCCAGCTTGACGGCTTTGAGCAATGTTCAACTCGGCGCCATCACGCCGACTCAAATTGCCAGCTTCACGCCCTCTCAGTTGGCCGCCTTGAACCCGGCTCAGTTGGCCAACTTGTCAAGCGCACAGCTGGCTTTTTTGAGCCCAGCTCAGCTGGCATCCCTCAATGCGACCCAACTGGCAGCACTCACGCCTGCCAACCCGGCCTCATTGACCAACAGCCAAATCACCGCCCTGGCTCCTGCTCAGTTGGCCAACTTGTCAAGCACGCAGCTCGCTGCGCTCAGTCCAACGCAAATAACGGCCATCACGCCCGCACAAGCAGCCGCTCTGAGCACTACCCAGCTGGCCTCTCTGACAACGACTCAACTGGCAGCCCTGGCACCCGCCAGCTTGACGGCTTTGAGCAATGTTCAACTCGGCGCCATCACGCCGACTCAAATTGCCGGCTTGTCTCCTGCGCAGAAGGCAGCATTGACTTCAACTCAGCGAGCCAGTTTGTCAACCGCGCAACTTGCCGCGCTGAACAATGCCCAGACGACACCCCAGGAGTCAGCAGAACAAGCCGTCTTGGTTGCGCAATCCATGATCCCGCGCAGCACAATGCCGGGAACAAACTTGTCCAGTGCAATTGCGCCGAAACCCTTGGAGATGTCTCCGGGCACGGCAATCACAACGTCCAGCATGTCTTCTTCGGGCACGTTGGCCACTGCGTCAATGGGCAATAACTCTGCTGGCGTCACAGTGGACATGCGGAGTACAAGTCAACCAGACACACCCACACTGGTAGGCGTATCTTTGCCCAAGGGTTCGTCAACTGTGGGCACTGGTTTCAGCTTCCAGCTGCCTGAGTCTTTGCGTGGTGCAGCTGCTGATGGCGCGGCCGTTCAGGTCAACCGAGACAATGGCAATCCCATGCCCAACTGGCTGAAATTCGACCCTTCCACACTGAGCTTTGAAGCGAATGCCGTTCCAGACAGCGGCTTGCCCCTGCAATTGGTTGTAACCGTAGCGGGTCAGCGTGTGATGGTGGTGATTTCTGAGCGGACGGAGTAAATCAGTCTTGGCCCCGCCGTGAGGCCTTGATCTTGGACTGAATCGACTTGCCCTCCAACCGCCTTTGCACCGAGCCGTAGGTCGGCTTGGTGGCTTTGCGGGGTTTGGGGGGCTTGGCGTACAGGTCCAGCGTTTCATAAAGCCGCGCCCAGGCGTCCACGCGATTGGCTTCTTGTGTGCGGTGGCGCTGCGCTTTGAGGATGAACACGCCTTCCAAAGTCAGTCTGCTGTCGCCCGATTGCAGCCAGCGCTGTTTGACGTCGTCCGGCAAGCCGGAGCCCGCCACATCAAAACGCAGTTGGATGGCGCTGGAGACCTTGTTGACGTTTTGCCCACCCGGGCCTTGCGCCCGGATGGCGCTCAGCTCGACCTCGGCGTCGTCGATGTGCAGGGCGTGTTTCATGGCACACGCACTCCGCCGGGCGCCTGTTGAAAGGCAAAGGGGTTGAGGAATTGGCGACGCCACAACAACTGGCGATCCACTTCGCTCAGGCCTGCCTCATCACACGTGGTCTGCCATTCGCGCTCGATCACCGTCACCTGTTGGTTGACCATGGCAATGGCGTCTTCGCGCCCGAGCAAAAAAACAGGCGCGGCTGCGATGCAACTGGCCACTTGGCTGGCGCGGTCAGCACCTTGGATCAACATGGCTTGTGAGGCTTGCTGGCCCGAACGCGATTGGGGGCAGATGTCGTAAGCGGGCGTTAGCGTTAGTTGGCGACCATCCCAGAAAGCCGCGTGGTTGCGAGCGTGGTCGTCGGTGTTGCCACACAAGACATTGAAAACGATGCGCGAAAACAGCTCACGCAAAGTGTCTTTGGCATGGGTGAATCGGTGGCGAATGATCTCGGCCAGTTTTTCGTAGCTGGCGTAAGCGGCCATCATTTCATCCAGCTCAAACAGTGTGAGCGCAGACACCATGGCACGGCGACGCCATTGCCCCTGGTGCCGAATGCGGTCAAAGCGCTCGATCAAAAGCACGTCTTTGCCCAGCGCTTGGCGCAGCTGCACAGTGGCCACGTTCAAGCCCACCTTGTGGGCCAATCGCATGGCGATGAACTCGGCCTTGACCACGCTGTAGAGGTCATTGCTGGCCGAAAATTTGGCGATGAATTTGCGCTCCCCATCATCCATCAGCACCTTGGGCCGAGCGCCTCCAAGGGAAGTGCCGTGCAGTAAGGCCTGGTCCAGACCGGGTGCCAGCGGCAGGCCTCGGTCGACTTTTTCTGCCGCTGTTTGCAAGGCAGCCAAAGAAGCCTCTTGGGCATGCCGCGCCACATAGCGCAGCGGAGAAGCCTGAAAATCCATGGCCCCCACCCTGTCCGAGCCAGATGCGAGCAAATACGTCAACTCGTCCAACTCGAAGCCGTCTGACCCTGGCCCTTTGACGCCCAACTGCTGGTTGATCAACACACGGCGGCCCCAGGCATCGGGTGAGGCATCGCGGATACAACTGGGCATGGCCAAGCCCGGCAGCAAGGGCAAGGGTCCGGCACGCAAGGGCAACTCGGGCGCATACAGCGGGATGGCATCTGGGCGGTCCAAGTAACTGCGGCCGTAATTGAAAACAAAGCGCGCCCCTTGCCGCGTCAACACACCGGCCACCACGGGCTCGCTGGCCTCGGGTAACCAGACCCAGACATAGGCCTCGTTGGACAAGGTGGGCTCAGAAGTCATCGTTCACCACCTGCTTGCCATGCCGGATGGCCTTGGGCATCAAGGCCATTTTTTCCTGTTGCCTGCCCAATTGCTGGGTCAGCAAACGGGCATCCGACTCGAACAAAGGCACGCCACAGATCGTGGCCACTTCAAACACGGCACCGATGGAGCAGCCCGGGTCACCACGCTCAATGCGTTGCAGCAAGCTGCGGGAAATACCTACGCGCGCCGCCAAATCGGTGGTGGTGAGGTCCTTGCTCAGGCGCGCTTCACGCACGAGTTGCCCCAACAGCGACATGGCATCCAGGCTGTACTGCGAATAAGGGCGAGTGGTGGGCTTGGCCATGGCGGGGTATCGTGAAGAACCGTTTTAGATCGGTCTAAAAGCGCATTGTTTCAAGTGCGCAGCGCAAAGTCAAGCTTAATTTGATTCATAAACGAGTCACATAGCCTTTTGTGAATCATGAATGAGTCAATACATACATGGCGCGGACCCTGATGGGGCATCAGTCCAGCGCACATCCCAATGATGCAGCAGCCTTTATTGCAGCGGCCCTTTGAGGTTTTCAGGCACGGGCAAGGCCATGACCTCGATGCCTTCGTCGATCAGGGCCTCGGTTTCTTCGCGGGTGGCTTGGCCGCGGATGTTGCGCTCTTCGCGCTCACCGTAATGGATCTTGCGGGCTTCTTCGGCAAACTGCGTTCCGACATCTTCGGTGTTGGCCATGACGTGGCGCACCATTTTCATCATGGCCGACTGCATCTGCTGCAAGGCATCGGGCGGCATGTCAGGCAGGGCTGGTGTAGCAGGTGGGGCATCGGCAGCGGAGGATTGCGAGCCACCTGCAGCGCTGCCCGCGCCCGCAGTTTCAGCGCCCTGCCCCGGCGCCACTTTGGGGGCTGTGCCGTGGCCCAGGTTCAAGCGCGGTGCTGACAGCTTTTTGGTGATCTCGCTGTCGTTGCACACCGGGCAGGTCACCAGGCCCCGTTCGCGCTGTGCGTCGTAATCTTCTTGCGAGCCAAACCAGCCTTCAAAGCTGTGGCCGAAGCGGCATTGCAGGTCGAGGACTTTCATGCCAGCGGTTCAGGGGACGGTTTGCCAATGCAAGGGCCACTGGCCCGATTGCACGTTTTGCAACCAGAGCAAGCCCGTCAAGGTCTTGGCATCGGTCAAGCGGCCTTGCTGGCAAGCGGCCATCAGCTCGGCGGGGCTGGCGGTGAAGACATCCAAGAATTCGTCTGTGTCCAGTCTGCGCTCTCCCAGACTCAGTTCTTTGGCAAACCAGATCTCGATCACCTCGGTCGAATACGCGATGACCGGGTGCAACACCCCGGCACGGGCCCACTGGCGCGCGGTGTAACCGGTTTCTTCTTGCAGCTCGCGTTGGGCGCACAACCAGGGGTCTTCGCCAGCATCGAGCTTGCCGGCCGGGAACTCGGTCATGACCTGCCCCACGGGGTAACGAAACTGCCGCTCCATCACCAAACGCAGGCCCTCAGGCGTGTCGAGCATGGGAATCACCATGACCGCCCCGGGGTGCACCACGTATTCGCGGGTAGACAGGTTCTGATTGGGCAAGCGCACGGTGTCGCGAAACGCGTGCAGAAAGCGCCCGCGCAAAATCTCTTCCTGGTGGACCCGGTGCTCGATCAGGTGGTCGTCAGACATGCAAACCAGTGTGGGGGCCGTGCCGCGCTCAGTGTTTGCGGTGCATCAGGTAGCGGTAAACGAAACCCGGAAACGCCAGCGTGATGAACATGGTGCCGGTCACCGCATAAAACTCCCAGCCCTGCGGGGCCACTTGTCCACTGTGGTTTTCCAGAGCCAGGCCCACACCGCCCACCACAAAGTACAAAACCACCAGCTCCATCAAACGCCACAGCAAAGGCTTGGACAGGCGCTGTGGGCCCATCAGCATGATGCGCTGGTTGAAAAACGGCACGTTGGCGGCAAGCATTGCCAGCAGGATCAACAAACCGATTTGGGTGGACGTGCTCATGGTGCGGTGTTCAAAGCATCAGACCGCCAGCATGCGCACAATCGAATCAGCGCACAAAGCCATGAGTGCTCCGGGGAAAATGCCCAGCAACAAGACCAGCAAGCCGTTGGTGGACAAGACCAAGCGCACATCGAGCGAGGCCGACACGGTGGTGGCCGTGACCGGTTCATCAAAGTACATGACCTTGACCACGCGCAGATAATAAAAAGCGCCAATCAGCGACATGATGACCGCAAAAATCGCCAAGCCCAGATAGAAGCCCTGCCCTGATGCGACCAAGGATTGCAGCACCGACAGCTTGGCGTAAAAGCCCACCATCGGCGGAATACCCGCCATCGAGAACAAGCAGATCGCCATCACACCCGCATACAAGGGGCTGCGTTGGTTCAGGCCTGCCAGGTCGGTGATCTCTTCGCTCTCGAATCCCTGTCGGGCCAGCAGCATGATCACGCCGAAAGCGGCCAAGGTGGTCAACACATACGACACCATGTAGAACATGGCCGAGCTGTAGGCGTTGGCGGCCAAGGTGGTTTCGCCATTGATCACGCCCGCCACAAAACCCAGCAGCACAAAACCCATTTGCGAGATGGTCGAATAGGCCAGCATGCGCTTGAGGTTGGTCTGGGCGATGGCCGCCAAGTTACCAATGAGCAAGGAGCCAATGGCCAGCAGCGACAGCATTTGCTGCCAGTCAAACGCCAGCGGCAGCATGCCTTCCACCAGCAAGCGCACAAGAATGGCGAACGCGGCCAGCTTGGGCGCGCCACCGATCATCAAGGTCGCCGCGGTTGGGGCACCTTGGTACACGTCGGGAATCCACATGTGGAAAGGCACGGCGCCGATCTTGAAGGCCAATCCAGCCACAATGAAGACCAAACCAAACACCAGCACCTGGTGGTTCACCTGACCCGAGGCAATGGCTTTGAGCACCGCAGACAGCTCCAGGCTGCCGGTGGCGCCATACATCATGGACATGCCGTACAGCAAGAAGCCCGAGGCCATGGCCCCCAGCACGAAGTACTTCATGGCCGCTTCACTCGCTTGCGCGTGGTCGCGGCGCAAGGCCACGAGCGCATAGCTCGACAGGGTCAGCAGTTCCAAGCCCAAATAGATCACGATGAAATTCTGGCCCGAGATCATCATGCTCATGCCCAGCAAGGCAAACAGGCTGAGGCTGAAAATCTCGCCGCCGCGCAGCATCTCGCGGTCAGCGGCATAGGGGCGCGAATACACCAGGGTCACCATCACCGCGATGGTGGCAAAGCACTTGAGCCAGTGGCCCATCGGATCGCTGACCACCATGCGACCAAAGCCGTACAGGGTCTGCCCGGCATCGGCGTAGAAGGCGTGCAACAAGGCCACGCCGCCCAGAGACGCCAGCGTCAGCACATAAGTGCCTGTGCGCTTGGGGCTTTTCACGAAGAGGTCGGCCAGCGTCACGACGCAGGCCATGACCAGCAACACGATCTCCGGATACATCGTCATCCAGCTGGAGTTGTCCATCATCTGTGTTCTCTCAATTGTTCTATTCAGGCGAAACGTTCAGGCCCCGGCTGCTCAAGGCAGCTTGGACACGGCCACGTGCTTGAGCAAGTCCATCACCGAAGCATCCATCACGTCGGTGAAAGGTTTGGGGTAAATGCCCATGTAGAGCACGGCCACGGCCAGCAAACTGAGCATCAGGAATTCACGCGCGTTGATGTCGGCCAGACCTTTGACATCGTCATTGGTCACAGGGCCCAGGTACACGCGCTTGAACATCCACAAGGTGTAAGCCGCACCAAAAATCAGGGCCGAAGCGGCCAGCAAGCCGATCCAGAAGTTGAACTTAACGGCACCCAAAATGACCATCCACTCGCCCACGAAGCCCGCAGTGCCTGGCAAACCGGCATTGGCCATGGCAAACAGCAAGGCAAAGGCGGCAAACTTGGGCATGGTGTTGACCACGCCGCCGTAGCTGGCAATCTCACGCGAGTGCACCCGGTCGTACAACACGCCAATGCACAGGAACATGGCGGCCGACACAAAGCCGTGCGCGATCATCTGCACAATGCCACCGGACACGCCCAGCGGGTTGAAGATGAAAAAGCCAAGCGTCACAAAACCCATGTGCGCCACCGACGAATACGCCACCAGCTTTTTCATGTCCTGCTGGACCATGGCCACCAGGCCCACATAGATCACAGCCACCAGCGACAACACCAGAATCAGCATGCCCCACTCGCGGGCCGCATCAGGAGCGATGGGCATTGAGAAACGCAAGAAACCATAAGCACCCAGCTTGAGCATGATGGCGGCCAGCACA
>JBIKRC010000076.1:0-7770 GCA_044349375.1 Limnohabitans sp. | reverse complement strand
TCGATGTGACCGAACAGGCCTCTTTGGTCAAAGACCTGGGGCAGGGTGAGGCGCTGATCTTGCGCAACCATGGCGCCCTCACCGTGGGGCGCAGTGTGGGCGAGGCGTTCAACTGGATGCACCGCCTCGAGCTGGCGTGCCATGCCCAACTGGCGGCCATGGCCTGCAACACGCCTTTCGTCAAAGTCGCGCCCGATGTGCTGGAAGAAACCTGGAACAACTACCAGCCCAGCACGCGCAGGCCCTATGGCTTGATGGAGTGGCCCGCCTTGCTGCGCAAACTCGACCGCATGGACCCGAGTTACAAAACATGAGCCATTGATGAACCGGGATGTCATCGTGCGCGATTCGGGGGACAAAGCTGAATGAGCGATCCGCATGCCCCCCTGCGCATCTTGATGTCCCAAAAGTCTATCGACCGCTGGGGCGCATTGGTTGCGGCTCGGATGGGGCAGCGGCCTTACGCATTGATTTCTTTGGAAGCGGCTGCAGCCGAACAACGCACGGATGCCCAGGTGGCCTTCATCTCGCGTGAGGTCACAGGCACCTCCACCAAACATGAAATTCATCCTGCCTTGCAGCAGGTTTACGCGCTGTTGCGTCAGTCGCCAAGCCTGCAGTGGGTGCACATCCATTCAGCGGGCGCTGACCGTCAGATCTATCTGGATTTGTTGGCCAGGGGCGTTCAGATCACCACTTCATCCGGCGCGAATGCCCAAGTGGTCGCTGCTGTGGCCTTGGCGGGCATCTTGGCGCTGGCACGCCGTTTCCCTTTGCTTTGGGCCGAGCAACAAACACGTCAGTGGCTTCCGATGATGGGCGCGCGCATGCCCCGCGATCTGCCGGGTCAAACTGCGACCATCGTCGGTTGGGGGCCTATTGGCCAAAAGCTGGGCAGTTTGCTGCAGGTCCTGGGCCTGCAGGTCGTGGTGGTGCGCCAGCAAGTGGCCGCCCCGCAACACCCGCCCAGCGAAGGCGTTGAGATGGTCACGTTCGAGTCTTGGACCCAGGTGCTGCCCAAAACCGACTGGTTGATCTTGGCCTGCCCTTTGACTTCCAAAACCCGCCAATTGGTCAATGCCTCTGCCCTGGCTGCGCTGCCCCAAGGGGCTCACTTGATCAATGTGGCGCGAGGCGAAGTGGTGGACGAACCCGCTTTGGTCGCGGCATTGCAAAGCGGCCACTTGGGTGGCGCTTTTCTGGATGTGTTTGCGCACGAGCCTTTGCCCCCTGATTCCCCCTTGTGGGCCATGCCCCAGGTCATGATCACGCCGCACGCAGCAGGTCATTCCGATGGCAATGAAAGCAGAGTGGGGCAAATGTTTTTGGACAATTTGCGCTGCTGGACTGAAGGTGCACCCCTGCGCAATTCGGTGACTTAACCCTTTGGAAAGTCAGGCATTGCCAAGGCAAGGTTTTCCCGAGTAGCGGACCACTTGATTTCTTTTCATAATGGATTGGCTATTTTTATTCGGAGATATTTTGATGACCCAACCCCATGACCCTCGCCGCCGACAAATTGGTCTTGCCGCCGTGTCGAGCCTTGCACTCGGCGCCTTGGGCACAGCGCAGGCCCAAAGCGCCTGGCCTGCGGCCAAACCCATCCGCATGATCGTGAATTTCCCTGCGGGCGGATCGCCTGACCTGGTGGCGCGTGCCGTGTCGTCTACGGTGTCTCAAGCGCTGGGTCAACAAATTGTGGTGGACAACCGAGGCGGTGCCGGTGGCATCATTGGTTCTGACTTGGCCGCCAAAAGCACGCCCGATGGTTACACCCTTTTGTGCAGTTCGGGCAGTGGCGCTTCCATCGTGCCCTACGTCACCCCCAAGATGCCTTTCGACCATGACAAGGACCTCATCCCTGTGGCGGCGGGTGCGCGTTTGCAATTGTTCTTGGTCGTGCGCAGCGATGCACCGTACAAGACTTTTGCCGAATTCGTTGCCTTCGCCAAGGGCAATCCTGGCAAGTTGAGTTATGGCTCGCCAGGCAACGGCACCAGCCCGCACATTGCGGGGGAGATGCTCAAGTCCCAAGCCGGAATTTTTACCTTGCACATCCCTTATCGCGGTTCGGGCGCAGCCTTGCAAGACTTGCTGGGCGGCAATGTCGACTATTTGCTCGATCCCGGCATTGCTTTTTCGCACGTGCGTTCGGGTCGTCTTCGTTTGTTGGCGGTGACGTCGCCACAGCGCTTGTCCATGTTCCCCGATGCGCCTACGCTCAATGAGCTGGGGCTCAAGAATTTTGACGCCGGCACATCGCATGGTTTCTGGGCACCTGCGGGCACACCTGCGGCCATCGTTGACCGCCTGAACCGCGAGATCAACCGTGCTTTGATGTTGCCCAGCGCCGTCGAGTCCATCAAAGGCATCGGTGCCGAGCCCACCCCCATGACGCCCGCCGAGTTCGGTGCGGTCACCAAGGCCGATGCGCGGCGGTTTGCCCAAATCATCAAAGAACGCAAGATCGTTCACGATTGATGGCCAGCTTGGCTGCTGGCTGCTGGGTATTGGGAGCGCCTTAAAACTGCCCCGGAAACACCCACAGCAGACCCGCCGTCATGAGCAGGTAGCGGGCGAATTTGCCAATGGCCATGTACAGCGTGCAGGGCCAAAAAGGCATCTTCAGCCAGCCCGCCACCGCACACAAAGGGTCGCCTATGACGGGCAGCCAGCTGAGCAAACAGGCCTTCGGGCCCAGCTTTTCCAACCAGATCAAGGCGCGGTGGTGGCTTCCCGATCCGCGCCAACGGTTCACCGCCTTGTGCGTGCCCCAGCCCATCCACCAACTGAACATGCCGCCCAGCGTGTTGCCTGCAGTGGCCACCAAAATGGCGGGCCAAAACAGTTCGGGGTTGAGTTTGACCAAGCCAAACAGCACCGGCTCAGAGCCCATGGGCAACAAGGTAGCCGAAATGAAGGCCACCACAAACACGGTGCTCAGGCCATGTTGCGGCAGGGCCAGCCATTGCATTAATTCGTTGAGCCAAAGTTCCATGGGGGCAGTGTAGCGCCGGTGATATTTGCTTAGCACACGAAGCTTTCATTTGCTGAAATATTAAGCAATTACAATCGTGCCTCTTCTTCAGGCCACGCTCTAAAACAACCACTTCCAAGTCATGCAGATTGGCCCTTACGCATTGCCGAACAACTTGTTTGTCGCCCCCATGGCCGGGGTGACAGATCGGCCTTTCCGTCAGTTGTGCCGGCAGTTTGGTGCGGGTTATGCGGTGAGCGAAATGGTGACCTCGCGCCCAGACTTGTGGGCCTCTTTGAAGACCTCGCGGCGAGCCAACCACGATGGCGAACCCGGCCCGATTGCGGTCCAAATTGCCGGTACTGAGGCGGAAATGATGGCAGACGCTGCGCGCTACAACATCGACCGGGGCGCACAGATCATCGACATCAACATGGGCTGCCCCGCCAAAAAGGTGTGCAACAAATGGGCCGGCTCGGCCCTGATGCAAGACGAGCCGCTGGCGCTTCAGATCATCAGCGCCGTGGTCGAGGCGGCGTTGCCCCACGGCGTGCCCGTCACTTTGAAAATGCGCACTGGTTGGTGCGACGCCGAAAAGAATGCCCTGAGCCTGGCCCGCGCCGCTGAAAGCGCCGGGGTGCAGATGGTCACCGTGCACGGCCGTACCCGAGAGCAAGGCTACAAAGGTTTGGCCGAATACGACACCGTAGCCGCCGTCAAGGCTGCGCTCACCATCCCAGTGGTGGCCAATGGCGACATCGATTCACCTGAAAAAGCCCGCGATGTGCTGAAGTTCACCGGGGCAGACGCCGTGATGGTCGGTCGCGCCGCACAAGGCAGTCCCTGGATCTTCCGCGAGATCGCTCACTTTTTGGGCACGGGCACGCACCTGGCCCCGCCGCTGGTGGCCGAGGTGCGCCGCGCCCTGCTCGAGCACCTGCAAGACCATTACAGCCTGTACGGCGAATACACCGGTGTGCGCTCGGCGCGCAAGCACATTGGTTGGTATGTGCGAACGCTGCCTGGCGGCGATGATTTTCGAGAGCACATGAACACCCTGGAGACTGCAGCGCAACAACTGGCCGCCGTGGCCGCCTATCTGGACGGCCTGGCCGACCGGATGGAGCGCCTGCCCCTGCGCCGTGAGGCCTGCCTTGAATTAGAGACCACGCCATGAGCGAACCCCAATCCATTGAAAACTGCATCCGAGACAACCTGGAAATCTATTTCCGCGACTTGGACGGCACCGAGCCCACAGGCCTCTATGACATGCTGGTCAAGCTGGTCGAAAAGCCACTGCTTGACGTGGTCATGACCCATTCGGGTCAGAACCAGTCGCGCGCTGCCGAATGGCTGGGCTTGAACCGCAATACCCTGCGCAAAAAATTGCTGGAGCACGATCTGCTGAAATGAAACCCGCACTGCGCCCAGCGCCAGCGGACAGTGCTTGGTTGTTTTCCTCCCTATTGGCTTACCGAGCCGGATCCCTAAATCCTTGATCCTTGACCACGGCCTGGATCTGAACTGAACACTGTTGTAGAAAGCTTCTCATGCGCGCTCTCATTTCCGTCTCTGACAAAACCGGCATCGTTGACCTGGCCAAAGAACTGCACGCCCTGGGCGTGGGCCTGATCTCCACCGGCGGCACCGCCAAATTGCTGGCCCAGCAAGGCCTGCCCGTGACCGAAGTGGCCGAAGTCACAGGCTTTCCCGAAATGCTGGATGGCCGTGTCAAAACCCTTCACCCCAAAGTGCACGGTGGCCTGCTGGCGCGTCGCGACACGCCCGCGCACATGGCGGCTTTGCAGGCGCATGGCATCGACACCATCGATCTGCTGATTGTCAACCTGTACCCGTTTGAAGCCACCGTGGCCAAGCCCGGTTGCACGCTGGCCGACGCGATCGAGAACATCGACATCGGCGGTCCCGCCATGGTGCGCTCGGCCGCCAAGAACTGGAAAGACGTGGGCGTGGTCACCGACGCCAGCCAATACACCGACGTGATCGCTGAGCTGAAGGCCAGCGGGAAGTTGAGCGACAAACTGCGCTTTGCACTGTCGGTGGCTGCGTTCAACCGCATCAGCCAATACGACGGCGCGATCAGCAACTACTTGTCGAGCGTGAACTTTGAAGCCGAGAAACTGAGCGAAACCTACGTGCCCGAGCGTGCCCAGTTCTCAGGCCAATTCAACGAGCAATACGTCAAGGTGCAAGACCTGCGCTACGGCGAAAACAGCCACCAGCAAGCCGCTTGGTACCGCGACCTCGTGCCCGCGGCCGGGTCTCTCGCTACCGGCGTGCAGCTGCAGGGCAAAGAACTGAGCTACAACAACATTGCCGACGCCGATGCAGCTTGGGAATGTGTCAAGAGTTTCAGTGATTCAGCCTGTGTCATCGTCAAACACGCCAACCCCTGCGGCGTGGCCGTGGGCGCGACCGTACTCGAGGCCTACAGCAAAGCTTTCCAAACTGACCCCACCAGCGCCTTCGGCGGCATCATCGCTTTCAACCGCCCGGTGGACAAAGCCGCTGCCGAAGCGGTGAGCAAGCAATTTGTCGAAGTGCTGATGGCCCCCGACTTCAGCGCCGAAGCACTGGAAATTTTCAAGAGCAAAGTCAATGTGCGCTTGATGAAAATCGCGCTGCCTGCCCACTACGGTGACGTGCGCAATGCTTTGGAGACCAAACGTGTGGGCTCAGGCCTGTTGTTGCAAAGCGCGGACAACCACGAGTTGGCTTTGGCCGATTTGAAAATCGTCACCGTCAAACAACCCACCCCTGAAGAACTCAACGATTTGCTGTTCGCCTGGAAAGTGGCCAAGTTCGTCAAATCCAATGCCATCGTGTTCTGCAAAAACGGCATGACCATGGGCGTGGGCGCAGGCCAAATGAGCCGCCTTGACTCGGCCCGCATCGCCAGCATCAAGGCCGAAGCCGCCAAACTCAGCCTGCAACACACCGTGGTGGCGAGCGACGCGTTTTTCCCCTTCCGCGACGGCCTCGACGTGGTGGTGGACGCTGGCGCGACCTGCGTGGTCCAGCCCGGCGGCTCGATGCGCGACCAGGAAGTGATTGACGCGGCCAACGAGCATGGCGTGGCCATGGTATTGACGGGTGTGCGTCATTTCCGTCATTGATTCGCGCCATTGATCGGATTATTTTGAACTTTGACCAACTCGGCTTGACCCCGGCGCTTTTGCGTGCTGTGGGTGACATGGGCTTGTACGCCCCCACCCCCATACAAGCCGAAGCGATACCTGCGGTTTTGAAGTCGGCCGACGTGTGGGCCACCGCGCCCACCGGCTCGGGCAAGACGCTGGCTTTTGCGCTGCCGCTGTTGCAGCACTTGACGGCTGTGCCGCGCCAGACCAACTTCCGCCGTCCGGTGCGCACCCTGGTGCTGGTGCCCACGCGTGAGCTGGCGGTGCAGGTGGGCGAAGTGCTGGCCAACTTGGCCTACAAGCTGCCGCAGTCGCTCAAGGTCAACACCGTATTTGGCGGCGTTTCGGTCAACCCGCAAATGATGGCGTTGCGCGGCGGTGCCGACATCGTGGTGGCCACGCCAGGCCGTTTGCTCGACCTGATTGATCAGAACGCTTTGCGCCTGGCCGATGTGCAGCACTTGGTGCTGGACGAAGCCGACCGCTTGCTGGATTTGGGCTTTGCAGAGGAGCTTCAGCGCGTGCTGGCATTGCTACCTGCCAAGCGCCAAACTCTGCTGTTCTCGGCCACGTTTGCTCCCGAGGTGGAAGCGCTGGCGGCCAAGCTTTTGCGTGAGCCAGTGCGCATCACGGTGGAGGCCTTTGAAGGCCACAAGCCTGACATCACGCAACGAGCCATCAGCGTGGATGAAAAAAGCCGCACCAGCTTGCTGCGCCACCTGATCACCGAAAACGGCTGGAAACAGGTGCTGGTGTTTGTGGCCACGCGCTATGCCTGCGAGCATGTGGCGAACAAGCTCTACAAGGCGGGCGTGTTTGCCACGCCTTTTCATGGCGAAATGAGCCAAGGTGCAAGGCAAGAGCTGTTGAGCGAATTCAAGGCGGGCCGCTGGGACGTGGTGGTGACCACCGATTTGGCTTCACGCGGCATCGACATTGCCATGCTGCCTGTGGTGGTCAACTACGACCTGCCACGCTCGGCCACCGACTACACCCACCGCATCGGCCGCACGGGCAGGGCAGGTGCGCATGGCGACGCGGTGAGCTTTGTCACCGCCGCTGCGCTCTCGCACTGGCAGCTGATCCAGAAACGCGAAAGCTTGGAACTCGCTTTAGAGCAAATCCCAGGCTTTGAGCAAACCGAAACCCCGCCACCACCGTCGCCCGGCAATGGCGGCATCAAGGGTTCACGGCTCAGCAAGAAAGACAAGCTGAGAGCGGCGGCTGCAAAAGACGGGTCTTAACCCATCCACCCGGGCAACCAGGTGGCGATGCCCGGCACCATGAAGACAGCCACCAACAGCAACACGCTCATTGCCAAATAAGGCGTGACCGCCAGAAAAATGTGCGTCATGGTGACCGACGGTGGTGCCACGCCGCGCATGGTCATGAGCAGCAAGCCATGGGGCGGCAAAAGCAGACCCATTTGCATGCAGATGAGGAACAGCACGCCAAACCACACCGGGTCGATGCCCAGGGCGTTCACGATCGGCATGAAAATCGGCAGGGTGATCATCATCATGCTGACCTGGTCCACAAAAATGCCCAGAAAAATCAGAAACACCATCATGCCGATCAGGATCTGGTTGGCAGTCAATCCTTGCTCGGTGATGAGCTGCACCAAACCTGAGC
>JBIKRC010000075.1:0-7775 GCA_044349375.1 Limnohabitans sp. | reverse complement strand
CCAAACGGTTATGGATTTGGCTCAAAAAACGGGTGTGCGCTTTGGCAATATCGGCTGGATCGGTCAGAGGCGATTCGATCAACAGGTCAATATCACCGCCTTTGCGGTGTTCGTCGGCGCGCGAACCAAACAAGCGCAAACGAGTGCCTTGACCAAAACACGCCAGAGCAGCGTGTTTCAAGGTTTCTTTCTCATGTTCAGACAGTCGCATGGCTCAGCCTTTGAAAATCATAAGGAAATCCTAGCATCAATCCCCACTAAAAGCGCTTTTAAGCCGTCAGCGCCTGCATGGCCGTCTCTTTGACCTGCTGCAGCGCATCGGCCGCTTGGGCCTCGACCACCATCCGCCCCGGCATGCTGCGCAGCCAGGTGATTTGGCGTTTGGCCAGTTGGCGGGTGGCGAAGATGCCGCGCTCCAGAATCTCGGCTTCGGTCCAGCCTGCGTCCAGCCCTTCCCAGGCTTGGCGGTAGCCCACGCAGCGCATCGAGGGCAGGTCGGGGTGCAGGTCGCCGCGTGCCCGCAGGGCTTTGACTTCGTCCATGAAGCCTGCTGCCATCATTTGCTCAAAGCGCAGGGCGATGCGCTGGTGCAGCCAAGCGCGGTCCAGCGGTTCCAGGCTGATGACGGGGATGTGCCAGTCGGGCGCATGCGCTTTGGCGCTTTGGTGAAAGGACGTGAGGGTTTGGCCCGTGGCGGTCCAGACTTCCAAGGCTCGGCCAATGCGCTGGCTGTCGCCCGGGGCCAGGCGGGCGGCCGACTGCGGGTCCACCTGAGCCAGCTGTGCGTGCAGGGCTGGCCAGCCCAGCTGCTCGGCTTGTTCATGAATTTGCGCGCGCACCAGCGGGTCGGCCGCGGGGATGTCGTTCAGGCCTTCGAGCAGCGCCTTCAAATACAGCATGGTGCCGCCTACCAGCAGCGGGGTTTTGCCGCGTGCACGGATGTCGCGGATCAGTCGGGAGGCGTCTTTGGCGAACTCGGCGGCGCTGTAGCTTTGCAGCGGGTCCAGCGTGTCGATCAGGTGGTGTGGCGTGGCGGCCAGTTCTTCGCGGCTGGGTTTGGCGGTGCCAATGTCCATGCCCCGGTAGACCAAGGCCGAGTCGATGCTGATGATTTCTGCGCCGCCTTGGGACTGCAGGGCTTGGGCCAAGGCCAATGCCGCTGCGGTTTTGCCGCTGGCCGTGGGGCCCACGATGGCGATGGCGTCGGGTTTGATCATGCCGCTGCTGTTGCCATGAGCACTGGGCGGCCGTGGCGCTGAACGGCGGTCCAGGCCAACAGCGTGATGACGATGGCCCAGAGCAAAATGCCGTGTGCCAGCGCAAATACCGGGCGGTCCATGTGGGTGCTCAGCCAGGCGCCCATGAAGAATGCGCCCAGCATCATCAAAAACCCATTCAATGCCGAAGCCGTGCCTGCCCGTTGCGGAAAGGGCGCCACGGCGCCGCTTTGACCGCAAGGCTGATGGACGCCGTGGCCCAGCATGAAGATGTACATGGGCACCATGACGGCCCAAGCACCGTACCAGTCCTGACCTTCACCGGCATGGGCCAGCGCGGCCATGCTGACACCGCCTGTGATGGTCAGCACCGCTGCCATGCCCACGGTGCGGTGCACGCTGGTGCGGCGCAGCAACCAGCGGCACAAGAAGGTGCCCACGATGTAGGACAGCGACATGCTGAGCATCAGAAAACCATAGGCCGTTTTGCTGTAACCCATGAATTGAATGAAGACAAACGACGAGCTGGCCAGAAAAGTGAACAGACCCAGGTAAGACGCGGAAGCCAGAGCGCACCAGGTGAGGAACACGGGGTGGCGCAGGATGTCGAGGTTGGCGCGAATCAGGGGACCGACGCGCAGGGCGTGCGCATCGGGTTGGGCCAGGGTTTCTTCGAAGCGCCAGGCCAGCAAAGCGAGGGTGCCGGCGCCAAACACCGCGACGGCGATCAGGGCCACGCGCCAGCCCAGCCAATCGGTGAGCAGGCCGCCCAGCGGGGCGCATGCGCAAGCGATGATACCCAGGCCGGTGAGGGCTTGCGACATGACGGTAGCACCTTGGTTTGGTGGAAACAGGTCGCGCACCACCGCTCGCGCGGCCATGACCCCCGCGCCCATGGCGATGCCTTGAAGCGTGCGGCCTGCGATCAGCCAGGCCATGCTGGGGGCAAATGCACACGCCACCGATGCGAGGGTGAAGGCAGCCATGCCCCACAGCAGGATGGGTCTGCGTCCAAAGCGGTCCGACATGGGACCCCAGACGAGCTGGGACAGACCAAAGGCCAGGAGCAGCGCCGTGAGCGTGAGTTGGGCCTGGCCCATGCTGGCACCAAACCCCTGGGTGATGGCGGGCAGGGCCGGCAAATACAGGTCGCTGGCGACAGGTTGCAGTCCGAGCAGCAGGGCCAGGATGAGGACGATGAGTTTTTGACCCATCAACGGCCTCTTAAAAACAGCGCATCCAAATCGCGCATCGACATCTGACGCCAAGTGGGGCGGCCGTGGTTGCATTGGTCAGAGCGTTCGGTGTCTTCCATCTGGCGCAGCAAGCCGTTCATTTCGTCGAGCGTCAGGCGGCGGTTGGCGCGCACAGCGCCATGACAGGCCATGGTGGCCAAAATTTCATTTTGAGCGCGTTGCACCACGGTGCTGGCGTCGTGTTGCGCCAACTCGGCCAACACGCTGCGGGCCAGTTCCACCGCGTCGCCTTGCGCCAAGCTGGTGGGCACGGCGCGCACGGCCAGGGTCTTGGCCGACAGGGGCGAGATCTCCAGGCCCAATTGTTCCAGCGCTTCGGCGCAGGCTTCGGCGGTGGCCACTTCGTTGGGGGTGGCAGCAAAGGTGGCCGGGATCAGCAGCGGTTGGCTGGCGATGCGCGAGGCTTCCGTGGTGTTGAGTTGGTTTTTGAGGCGTTCGTACACGATGCGCTCGTGCGCGGCGTGCATGTCCACCACCACCAGGCCTTGCTTGTTTTCGGCCAGGATGTAGACGCCGTGCAGTTGCGCGATGGCGCGGCCCAGCGGCCAGTCGCCTTCGGGCAGGGGGGCAGGCAGAGAACTGGGCTCCCCGTGGGAGCGCACCCCTGTGCGCGATCCGTTATCGGCAGTGGGTCCGATGGTCCAACTGCCGGGCAATTCCTGCGCGCTGGGTGGGTTCTGATCAAAGCTTGTCTCGTGGCCATTGGCCCTTGAAGCGGAATCGTTTGTGGGCTGCCACAGCGCCTTCAGGTCGGCCATGGCTTGTTCGCCGTCCACGCGGGGGCGCACAAAAACGGCCGGTTTGTAGCTGGGGGCAGAAAAAGTCGAAGGGCCAGGCCGCTCAAAAGCCATGCCGCCTTGCTGCCAGGCGGCTGATTCGGGCAGGGCTTTGGGGGCAGGGGCCATCAGGTCGAAGTCGCTGGCAGGCAGGGCAGGCGCATCGCTCAGGTTTTGGGAGCGCGGCGCGGCCAGCGCGTTTTCCAGCGCATGCCGCACGGCCTGATGCACGGCGCGGCTGTCTCGAAAGCGCACTTCGATTTTGGTGGGGTGCACGTTCACGTCCACCAAGGTCGGGTCGATTTGCATGAACAGCGCATAGGCCGGTTGCTTGTGGCCGTGCAGCACGTCTTCGTAGGCGCTGCGCGCACCGTGCATGACCACTTTGTCACGCACAAAGCGGCCATTCACGTAAGCAAATTGGTGGTCGGGACGCGAGCGCGCGGCGTCGGGGAGCCCTGCGCGGCCCATCACTTTGAGCGGCCCGGCGTTGTATTCGATGGGGATGGACTGGGCCACAAACTCTTCGCTCAGCACATCGGCCAGGCGCTGTGCCAAGCCTGCAGCGCCGGGGTGCACGCGCCACTGTTCCACCAGCTTGCCTTCGTGCCAGATGGCAAAACCCACATCGGGGCGGGCCAGCGCGTGGCGGCGCACGGCTTCGATGCAATGCGCCAGCTCGGTGCTGTCGCTTTTCAAAAACTTGCGGCGGGCCGGGGTCGAGAAGAACAGCTCTTTGACCTCCACCGTGGTGCCCACGGCGCGGGCGGCAGGGCGGATTTCGCCGGTTTGACCGTCGAGCGCAAAGGCGGTGGGCTGGCCGTCCATGCGCGAGAGCAGGGTGAGCTCGGACACCGAATTGATGGCTGCTAAGGCTTCGCCCCTAAAGCCCATGGTCATGACCGATTCGAGGTCTTCCAGGTTGCCGATTTTGCTGGTGGCGTGGCGTTTGAGCGCGGTGGCCAGCTCGTCCGGGGCGATGCCGCCGCCGTCGTCTTCGACTGAAATCAGCCGCGTGCCACCACCCATCAGGCGCAGCGTGATGCTTTGCGCCCCAGCGTCCATGGCGTTGTCGACCAACTCGCGCACCACCGAGGCAGGGCGTTCGACCACCTCGCCAGCGGCGATCTGGCTGATCAGTTCATCGGGGAGTTCGCGGATGGGGCGGCGCGCGGGAGCCGGGGTTTGTTGGGAAGTCACCAACAGATTTTAGGGCTTGGACAGGGATAATCGGCGCATGGACATTCTTTTGCAACTCGTTGATTTCATCCTCCACGTCGACCGTTATTTGGAGGCCTTTGTCGCTCAATATGGGGCTTGGGTTTATGCCCTGCTGTTCCTCATCATCTTTGTGGAAACCGGTGTGGTGGTCATGCCGTTTTTGCCGGGCGACTCGCTGCTGTTCATCGTGGGGGCCATGTGCGGCGCGGGTTTGATGAGCTTGCCCCTGGTCATGGGCTTGCTGCTGGCGGCGGCCATTTTGGGCGACCAGACCAACTACACCATCGGGCGTTACTTTGGCCCCCGGGTGTTCCAGTGGGAAGAGTCGCGGTTTTTCAGCCGCCGGGGCTTTGACCAAGCCCACGCGTTTTACGAGAAATACGGCGGCATCACCATCATCTTGGCCCGCTTCATGCCGTTTGTGCGCACCTTTGTGCCCTTTGTGGCAGGCGTGGCCGAGATGACGCGCAGCAAATTCACCTTCTTCAACGTGATCGGCGCGATCATTTGGGTGGTGGGGCTGCTGTCGGTGGGTTACCTGTTTGGCAATCTGCCCATCGTGCAGCAGCACCTGAGCAAGATCATCTGGGCCTTGATCATCGTGCCGGGCCTGATCGCCATGTTCGGGGCGTGGAAGGCGAGTCGCGCCGGTGTCTGAGCCCAGGTGGTTCACTCGCCAAAATTCAGCGGCAAGCCCACATAGTTCTCGGCCATGGTGCGCGAGCCCGCTTCGCTGTGGACCAAGTAATCCAGTTCGGCGTCCTGGAACTTCTGGCCGATGTCGCCGTTTTCGGGAAAGTGGTGCATCAGGCTGGTGAACCACCAGCTGAAACGCTCAGCCCGCCAGATGCGGCGCAGGCAGCGCTCTGAATAGCTGTCGATGCCCGCCTCCGAGTTTTCTCGGTAGTACTCAATGAGCGCGGTGGACAGGTACTTCACGTCAGTGGCGGCCAGATTCAGGCCCTTGGCGCCTGTGGGCGGCACGATGTGGGCCGCATCGCCCGCCAAAAACATTCGGCCAAAGCGCATGGGCTCGGTCACAAAGCTGCGCAGCGGGGCGATGCTTTTTTCGATGCTGGGGCCGGTGACCAAATGCTCGCGGGCTTCGGGGTCCAGGCGATGGCGCAACTCTTCCCAAAAGGCTTCGTCAGACCATTGCTCGACTTTGTCGGTCAAGGGCACCTGCAGGTAGTAGCGGCTGCGCGTGGCGCTGCGTTGCGAGCACAGCGCAAAGCCTCGCGTGCTGTTGGCATAAATCAGTTCGTGGTGCACAGGGGGCGTGTCAGACAACACACCCAGCCAGCCAAACGGGTAAACCTTTTCGTATTCGCGGATTTTGTCTTTGGGGGCGCTGGTGCGGCACACCCCGTGAAAGCCGTCACAGCCGGCGATGAAATCGCATTCGATGGTGTGCAGTTGGCCATTTTTTTCGTAGGTGACGCGGGGCTTGGCGGTGTCGAATTCGTGCACCTGCACGTTCTCGGCCTCGTACACCGTGGGCAGGCACGCGGCTTGGCGTGCGTCCATCAGGTCGCGCGTGACTTCGGTTTGGCCATACACCATGACGTTTTTGCCGCCGGTAAGTTGGTTCATATCGATGCGGTGACGCGCCCCTTTGAACAACAAATCAAAACCGCCGTGAACCAGGCCCTCCTTGTGCATGCGCTGGCCCACACCGGCTTCGTCGAGCAGGTCCATGCTCACCTGCTCCAGCACACCCGCGCGGATGCGTGAGAGCACGTAGTCGCCGCTTTGCCGCTCCACGATGACGGCGTCGATGCCCGCCTTGAACAGCAATTGGCCCAGCAACAAGCCTGAAGGGCCTGCGCCAACGATGGCCACTTGGGTGCGGGTGGTGCTCATGGGGTGTCTCCTGAAATCGGTCAATTCAATTTAATCGAGCTTAAGAGGCGGGGCTGTTTCTTGAGGATGGTGGTGGTGAAGTTTGTGCGATAAAAAGTCATTTTGTGCGATGATCGCGCAAAATGACGGAAGTCAAAATGATTGAGCAGGTAGTCGTCTTCAGGTCTATCTTGTATTTTTGAGGTGCCCCATGACCATCGCCAAAGCAGATTACATCGAAGGCCTGGCCAAGGGCCTGGCCGTGCTGGAGGCTTTTGACACCGAGCGCCAGCGCCTGAACGCCACACTGGCCGCGCAGCGCACGGGCATCACGCGGGCGGCGGCTCGGCGGCATTTGCTCACGCTGGCCGAGCTGGGTTATTTGGAAACCGACGGCAGCCACTATTGGTTGTCGGCGCGTGTGCTTCGCTTTGCGGGCAGCTACATGGCCACTTCGCGCTTGCCGCGCACCCTGCAACCCACACTCAACCGCTTGGCGCAGCAAACGCAAGCGGCCTTCAGCGCGGTGGTGCGCGATGGTGATGAATGCGTCATCGTGGCCCGCAGCGCAGGCGCGGCCGAGCCGGTGCGGCACCTGGCCTATGGCCTGCACTTGGGGGCACGTTTGCCCGCGCACGCCACATCCACCGGGCGGGTCTTGCTGGCCAATTTGCCCAAGGCCGATTTCGCCGCCTGGCTCAAGGGCCGCGAGCTGGCCCGGATCACGCCGCAAACCGAGGTGAATGCCACCCAGTTCAAGGCCCTGATCGCGCAGGTTCGGCAGTCTGACCACTGCCTGGCCCGCGATGGCCACGAACTGGGCATTCACGCGCTGGCCGTGCCGCTGCGCAACATGCAGGGCCAGACCTTGGCGGCACTGAACGTGGTGGGCACGGCCGAGCAATTGAGCGACGCAGCGGTGCAGCGCCAATGGCTGCCACTGCTGCTGCAAGCTGCGCGGGAGTTGCGACCTTTGTTGTGACGTCGGTGGGGCGCAGGTAAGAAGTTGTACCTGATGGCCGCGACCTGCGGGGGGATCGGTGTTTGTAGGTCGGCGCCTTCAGGTCCGACGTGGTGCGTGTGGACCGCGGACGTTTGGAGATGTCGCTCCGCGAAGCATGAGAAGTCGGACCTGAAGGCCGCGACCTACGAATGTTGTTGACGAGCCGCGGCGTAAGCGTCAAAGGCCTGGGCGCTGGTTTTTTGCGGCGTGTAGCCAAACCGGGTTTTGAGTGCCGTGTTCAGCAGCACAGGCCGGTAGCGCAAAAAGTCGAGTTGTTCTGGGCCGTATTGGCTGATGCCCAGTCGGCTGCCCACCCACAAAGCGGTTTGCAAAAGCCAAGCCGGCAACACACGCGGGCGTTTGTTCAACCGCTCTGCAATGTCAAAAATCGTCAGGGCGCCATCGCCCGCCAGGTTGAAACAGCCACTGGGGGCCTGGCCGCTCAGGGCGTGCAGGATGG
>JBIKRC010000074.1:0-7838 GCA_044349375.1 Limnohabitans sp. | reverse complement strand
GTGCTTCTGCGCCGAACCTGGACGCCAAACTGCTGGGCTCAGCCGAGGCCCGTTACGCCAGCTTGGAGCGCATGGTCAATGACCGATTGATCTCTGTGGCTGCAGAAAAACAGCTGCTCGTCACCAGCGACCAACGCTTGGCCAATTACTTGCAGCAAGACCCTTCAATCGCTGGCCTGCGCGGACCGGACGGCAAGCTGGACATGGATCGCTACCGTCAACTGGCCGCCAGCCAGGGCATGACACCGGAAATGTTGGAAGCGCGTGTGCGCCGAGACTTGTCCAATCAACAGGTCTTGGCAAGTTTGCAGGCTTCGGCGGTGGCTTCTCAGCGCCAAACCGACAGTGCTTTGCAGGCCTATTTGCAGCGACGTGAAATCCAGATTCAACGCTTTGAGCCTGCCACTTTTGCGGCCAAGGTCCAAGTCACAGATGCTGATCTGGAAAAGTTTTACCAGACTCAGACCGATCGTTTCCGTTCGCCTGAATCGGCCGACGTGGAATACCTGGTGCTCGATGCAGCCGCCTTGGCCAAAAATATCCAGTTGCCCGAGCAGGACATCAAAACCTATTACGAACAAAATCTCCAGCGCTTGTCCGGTCAAGAGCAGCGCCGAGCCAGCCACATCCTGATCAATGCGGCCAAAGACGCCCCCGCTGCTGAGCGAGAAAAAGCCCGTGCCAAAGCAGACGGCTTGCTGGCGGATGTGCGCAAAGACTCTAAAAGCTTTGCCCAGTTGGCACGTAAAAACTCGGACGATCCGGGTTCTGCGGCCAACGGCGGCGACCTGGACTTCTTTGCCAAAGGGGCCATGGTCAAGGCATTTGAAGACGCCGTTTTTGCGTTGAAAAAAGGTGAAATCAGCGCCGTTGTGGAGTCCGAGTTTGGTTTTCACATCATCTTGCTCACCGACATCAAGGCCCCCACCACGCCCAGCCTGGAAGCCATGCGACCCAAGCTGGAAGCTGACTTGCGCGAACAACAAGCCAAGCGTCAGTTTGCTGAATTGGCGGAGACCTTCAGCAACAGTGTTTACGAGCAAGCCGACACCTTCAAGCCTGTGGCCGATAAGCTCAAGCTCAGCATTCAGCAAGCGCAAGGCGTGGGCCGCACCCCCAATGCTGCAAATGCTGGCGTGATGGCTAACCCCAAAATTCTGGAAGCCTTGTTCGCTGAGGATTCCGTCAGCAAGCGCCGTAACACGGCCGCCATTGAGTTGGGCAACAACACCCTGGTCTCAGCGCGCATTGTCAATTACCGATCGGCAGCGGTGCGGCCTTATGCCGATGTCAAAGACGCGGTGCGCACCCAATTCTTGTTGGTGCAGGCGCAGGCCCTGGCCAAGGCCGAAGGCCAGGCCCGACTGAACGAATGGAAGGCTCAGCCCGCCCAAGCTCAACTTGGCAATGCCTTGGTGGTTTCGCGCGACCAAACGCTGGGCATGCCCCAGGCCATGGTTGATGCAGCACTTCGTGCAGACCCTGCTGCCATGCCTGCCCTGCTGGGGGTGGACCTGGGTGCGCAAGGTTACGTCTTGGTGCGGGTGAACAAAGTGGTGGCTCGCGAAGAGCCCAATGCGCAGCAGCAAGCGCAAAGCCGTGAGCAATTTGCGCGTTTGCTGGGAAATGCTGAAGCCAGCGCCTACCTCTCACACCTGAAGAGCCAGTTCAAGGTGGAGATCAAGGTCAAAAAACCCAGTGACAAGTCGGCTTCATAATTCTCAAGACTCCAAGATTTGGCCCAACTTCGGGTTATAATTTTCGCTTCGTGGTGGCTGTAGCTCAGTTGGTAGAGTCCAGGATTGTGATTCCTGTTGTCGTGGGTTCGAGCCCCATCAGCCACCCCAAAAAAATCAAGCACTTAGCCCAGCCCTCACCGGTTGGGCTTTTTGCTTTTTGGGTTCATGTAGCCACCATGTAGTCAACTGCACGGGGTTTCGGGGCCTACACCATGCACTGACCTTGCCCCCGAAAAATGTCCTCCATAGCTGATGGGTAAAAATCAGTTTTAGGAGAGAGAGGTGAGTGAATTGAAACGACGGGCATGGTACAGACTGCATACAAGTTGGTGGCTGTCAGGCTGGTCAAGGGTGATCAGCCGGCGGCCGTCACGGCCAAGATACTGGGCACGCTCACGCTCACGCACAGGTCATCCAGCCAGCTTGTGAACAATTCGCCGGGGTGTACGGGCTTGTGCATGTTCATCATGCCTTGTTCAGCCCATGCGCTACGGCATCGCGCAGTGCGGCATTGATGCGGGTTTGCCAACCTTGCCCGGTGGCCTTGAAGGCCTCCAGCACATCGGCATCAATCCGCATATTCAGGGTAGGGCGCTTAACGGCTGTGGCAGGTCTGCCCCGGCCCCGTTTGATGTTGGCCTGTTGCCAATAGGCGGCCACGGCGGCGGCATCGTTGGGGTCATAGGGGCCATCGGCGGCGTTGTGTGCAATTGGTCCGTCTTGGGCGGCTTCACGCTTGACGTGGTCCCAATCGGTCGCGGTGGGCTTAGAGGGTGTTTTGGGCATACAGCGTCCTTTCCTGTTTGGATGCGCGGCGCAGCGATATGGCCCGCACCTCGTTGGGTTCACGCAGTACATAGACCAGCACCAGCACTACGCCAGCGACTTCAACCATGGCCACGTCCATCAGGCGTGCTTCGTCTGTTCGGTTGCTCTCAATCGTCAGCTTGTCGGGCGCGTTGAAAACCAGCGGCGCGTCTGACAATGAAAGTCCGTGCTTGATGATGTTGGCTGCATCCTTGCGAGGGTCAAATGTGAATTGCATGAATGTATTTATTGTATGGGCATTAAATAACTTGTTCAAGCGGCATTGACCACACAAAGTTTTCCCGGTGCGGCTTGGGCATCAAACACAATCCCGCCCGTTTCAAAAACCACGCATCGATGCGGACGTGGTGCAGTGCCAGCGGGCGCACGGTGTAATGCTTTTCAGCTGTGGCGCTGGGTTTGTGGCCTTGGAGATGCGCCACCACGTCCACGGGCACCTACAGCCACTCGGTCAGGCAACCGCTGGCGCTGGTGGGGCTTGAGAAAACCCATCCGTTGCGGCGCGCCAGGCTGGCCAGTAGTTGGGCCACGTCAGGGGGTAGGGGAATCTCTCGGGTGCCTTCCACCTTGTCGCGGATGGCCCCATAGAACAGTGACGCCGATGTGTTTGACCTGCCGCTGATTTTCCCTTGACCTTATTGCTGGGGCGCGCAACTTGGGTGTCAATCGGCTTTGATGTTGGCGTCCTTGATGACTTTGCCCCATTTGGCATAGTCGCTCTTGACCTTCTCAACGGTCTGCGCAGGCGTCAGAAATTCCGCGTCGCAACCGAGTTGTTTGAACTGCTCCTGCAGGTTTTTGTCCTCGCCCGCCTTGAGCAGCGCCTGTGACAGCCGTGCCACGAGTTCCGGCGCCATGCCAGCCGGGCCCATCAGCTCGAACCAACCGGTGGAATCAAAACCCTTGTAGCCGAGCTCGTCCATGGTGGGCACATCGGGAAAGGCGCCAGAACGTTTGGGCGAAGTCACCGCCAGAGCGCGCAGCCTGCCGGACTTGTATGGACCCACGGCCGCAGCAAGTGAAGAAAACAGCATGGGCACCTGGTTGCCCATCAGGTCGGTCATCGCTGGCGCGCCGCCCTTGTAGGGAATGTGCAGCAGGTTCACGCCGGCGACACTCTTGAGCAACTCGCCGGAAAAGTGGTGTGGACCGGCAATGCCCGAGGTGCCGTAGCTCCATTTTTCCGGTTCTTTTTTCGCAGCTGCCACCACGTCGGCTACGCTCTTGAATGGCGAGGAAGGATGCACCACCATGATGCTGCCCGTGCTGCACACATGGCCGATGTGGGTGAACGAGTTGAGGTGGTGGTAGCCCACTTTGGTCAGGTGTGGCGCGGTGGTGAAGGGCCCGCCATCGGCAAAGTAAAGCGTGTAACCGTCCGGCGCTACCTTGCTGATGAATTCCGCAGCCACGCCGCCCGCAGTGCCCGGCTTGGGTTCGACGATGATGGCTTGCCCCAGCAGCGGCTCAAGCGCACGCATGAGCGGGCGCGCAACAGCGTCCGCCGCGCCGCCAGCGGTGTAGCCCAGCACCACGCGGATGGGTTTGTTGGGGTAGCCCTGGGCCTGGGCGTGTGTGGCCCATGCAGCGGCAAGTGCCAGCGCCATGGCTGTTAATTGCTTGATCATCCTGAGTCTCCGAGTGGGTTGAGGGAAAGGAAATTTAGCCATTTGAATGAGCCATGACACTGAGTCTGTGACGACCTCTGATCAGTCGACGCGCACCACCAGCTTGCCAAGGTGCTGGTTGCTCTGCATGCACTGCTGTGCGGCTGGCAGGTCATCGAGCGCGAAAACCTGGTCAACCAAGGGCGTCACGCGGCCATCGGCCAACATGGGCAGCAGGTCGCGCTCCAGGGCCTTGGCCGCGGCAATGCGGTGAGCCATGTTGCGCATCTTGTTGGACACGCCGAACAACTGCAAGCGCTTGCTGTGCAGCGCGCCGAGGTCGATGCGCGCATCAACCTGGCCGTCGACATAGCCCACCATGGCCAGTCGCGCCTGGAAACCCATGGCATCGATGCATGCGGCAAAGACACTGCCGCCGACGGTGTTCACCACCAGGTCAACACCTTGGTTTTGGGTGGCCTGCATGACGGCTGGGACGAAGTCGGGCGCACGGGTGTGCAACGCGAGATCGAGGCCCAGCGCCTTCAGACGCTCAAGTTTTTCCAAAGACCCGGAGGTGCCGATCACCCGCGCACCCAGGGCCTTGCCGACCTGCAGCGACGCCACGCCCACGCCCGACGAGATGCCGGTCACCAGCATCGTTTCGCTTGCAGCCAAACGACCATGCGCCATCAAGGCTTCGTACACCGTGAGGAACACCACCGTTGTGGCGGCCGCCTGTTCCCAGGTCAGCCGCTGGGGGGCTGCAAACACTTCATCGGCCACCATGCAACCGTGTTCGGCGAAAGCGCCGTCGCAGCGGCCCATGACCCGGTCACCCAGTTTCCAGCGCGTGACACCTGCGCCCAGCGCCGTCACTTCGCCCGCCGCCTCGAAACCCGCAGGCCGTGCCGTAGCCGCCGTGTGCAAGCCGTGGCCCGCGATGAACTCGCCACGATTGAGCGAGGCCGCACAGATGCGAATGCACACCTGCCCAGGCCCCGGTTGCGGTATTGGAATGTCGCGCAGCTCCAGAGCCATCGCATTGTCGGCCGTTCTAATCCACCATGATTTCATGTTTTTTCTCCTATTCGCGAGGAATCTTGGCATCGCGGATGACGCGCACCCAGCGATCAATGTCTGCGCGCAGCTCAGCCCCAAAGTCGTCGCCAATGCTTGGCTCCACGTCGAAGCCGGCGTTGCGCAGCTTGTTCAGCAGCTCAGGGTCTCGCAGCACCTGCGCGGACGCCTGCTGCAGCCGCGTGGTGATGGGACGCGCCACAGCGGCGGGCGCCACCACGCCGTACCAGACTTCGTACTTCTGGCTGATCAAGCCGGATTCGATCAGCGTCGGAACATCGGGTGCTTGCGGTGAGCGCTTGCCGCCGGTGATGGCCAGGCCGCGCAGTCGGCCGGAATTGAAGTGCGGCACCATCGGCGACAAGGTGGAGATGATGAAGTCCACCTGTCCGCCCACCGCATCCGCCGTGGCCGGAGCCGACCCCTTGTAAGGGATGTTGGTGAACTTCGCACCGGTCTGCATCGCGATCAGCTGCCCGAACAGGTGCGGCCCGGTGCCGATGCCGGGTGACGCGTAGTTGAGGTTTTTAGTCCGGCCCAGAGCAATCAGTTCCTGGATCGTCTTGACGTTGAGGCTGGGGTGCACAGCGATGGCAGCGGCATTGCTTGCCACTTTCGCGATGGGCACGAAGTCCTTAAGCGAGTCGTAGCGGATCTCTTTGAACATCAGCGGGTTGGTCGCCAGGAACTCGTTCGCAAAAAGCAGCGTGTAGCCGTCTGCCGGTGCGCGCGCCACCAGTTCGGCGCCGATGTTGCCGCTGGCGCCCGGCTTGTTGTCGATCAGCACCGGCTGCCCCAGCAGCGCCGACAGCTTCTCGCCGTACATGCGGGCGGCCGTATCGGCGCCGCCGCCTGGCGGGAAAGGCACCACCAGCTTGATCGGGCGCTCGGGCCAAGTTTGGGCCGAGGTGCCGAACGCCAAGGTGGCAAGGGCAAGCAGCAGCACACGTCGGCTGCGGCGAAAAATCTGAAACGGCATTGTGGGTCTCCTCTGGGCGCTTCGGACCGCCACCTTTATTTTCTTGTCGCGAAGGATCAGAAATCCGACCGCTCAAATTTATTATGGCAGCTATTAGGGAACACCAAAAGCCGCTGAGCAGAGCCCCAGCAAGCCACTTGGTCAGGCCACCACCGCTTCAGTCTTCGGCATGCCCAAGCTCCGAAGCACATCCCGCACCATCTGCGCCCGCGCTTTGGGGTCGGGCAGTTCGCGCTCGATGCGCAGTTTGTCGTTGCCTGCCAGCTTGATGTGTTTGTTCTTTTGGATCAGGCCAATGATGGCCATGGGCTCCACGGGTGGGTTGGGTTTGAAGGTGATCTGGATCACGCCCGGAGCGGCATCGACCTTGATGACGCCATAAGGCTGGGTCAGCACTCGTAAGCGGTGCACATCCACCAGCGTTTGCGCTTGCGGGGGCAGTTTGCCAAAGCGGTCGACCAGCTCTTCGAGCAGGGCGTCGATCTGGTCGCTGGTCTTGGCCGTCGCCAGTTTTTTGTAGAACGACAGGCGAAGGTGCACGTCGCCGCAGTAGTCGTTGGGCAGCAGGGCGGGGGCGTGCAGGTTGATGTCGGTCGTGACCGACAGGGGGCTGAGCAAATCGGGCTCTTTGCCCAACTTCAAGCAACGCACGGCTTCGGACAGCATTTCGTTGTAGAGCTGAAAGCCCACTTCGAGCATGTTGCCGCTTTGGTTTTCGCCGAGCACCTCGCCCGCGCCACGGATTTCCAAGTCGTGCATGGCCAAATAAAAGCCGCTACCCAGTTCTTCCATTTGCTGGATGGCGTCGAGCCGCTGGGCGGCTTGCTTGGTCAGGCCGTCGATCTCGGGCACCATCAAATAAGCATAGGCTTGGTGGTGCGATCGGCCCACGCGACCGCGCAGCTGGTGCAGCTGGGCCAGGCCGAATTTGTCGGCGCGTGAAATCACGATGGTGTTGGCCGTGGGCACGTCGATGCCGGTCTCGATGATGGTTGAGCACAGCAAGATGTTGTAGCGCTGGGCCACAAAGTCGCGCATCACGCGTTCGAGTTCGCGCTCGGGCATCTGGCCGTGGGCCACGGCGATGCGGGCCTCGGGCAAGATTTCCTCGAGCTTTTGGCGACGGTTTTCGATGGTGTCGACCTCGTTGTGCAAAAAGTAGCATTGCCCGCCGCGCTTGAGCTCGCGCAGCACCGCCTCGCGGATCACGCCCGTGCCTTCGTTGCGCACAAAGGTCTTGATGGCCAAGCGGCGTTGCGGCGCGGTGGCGATCACGCTCAAATCGCGCAGGCCTTCGAGTGCCATGCCCATGGTGCGTGGGATGGGCGTGGCGGTGAGCGTGAGCACGTCGACTTCGGCGCGCAGGGCCTTCATGGCCTCTTTGTGGCGCACGCCAAAGCGGTGCTCCTCGTCAATGATGAGCAGGCCCAAGTCATGGAACTTGGTCGATTCGCTCAGCAGCTTGTGCGTGCCGACCACGATGTCCACCGTGCCATCGGCGATGCCTTTGAGGGCGGCCGTGACTTCTTTGCCCGAGCGAAAGCGCGAGACCTCGGCCACTTTGACGGGCCATTTGGCAAAGCGGTCTTTCAGGGTCTGGAAGTG
>JBIKRC010000073.1:0-7844 GCA_044349375.1 Limnohabitans sp. | reverse complement strand
CGCAGCACCGCAATGTGGTCGGTGATGGTCTTGGCGTTGGCGGGCCCCACGCCGATGTTGACCATGGTGATGCCGCTATGGCCTTTGCGCACCAAGTGGTAGCCCGGCATTTGCGGCAGGCGCGGGGGTGTTTGGCCCAGGGTGTCCACCTCTTCGGCGGGCAGGCCCACGCGGCGCGTGACCATGTTGCCAGGCTCGACAAAGGCGATGTATTCGCTGCCTGGGTTTTGCATTTCTGCGCGACCCAAGGCGATGAATTCGTCGATGTAAAACTGGTAATTGGTGAACAACACATAGTTTTGAAACCAGCGCGGCGAGGTGCCTGTGTAGTGGCGCAGGCGTTGCAATGAATAGTCGATGCGCGGCGCAGTAAACAGCGACAGCGGCCGCGCCTCGGAGGCCGCAGGTTCGTGTGTGCCATTGGCAATCCCGTCGTCCATGGCAGCCAGGTCGGGCAGGTCAAACACCTCGCGCATCAGGGCCTGGCGCTCTCGGCTCAGGCTGCCTTCCATGTGCTCGTCGTCAGCGAAAGAAAAGTGGATCGGAATCGGCTGGTTGCTGGTGCCCACCTGCAGGCTCACGCCGTGGTTTTGCAGCAGCAGCCTCAACTGCTGGCGGATGTAATAGGCAAACAGGTCCGGCCGGGTCAGCGTGGTTTCAAAGCGGCCCGGCTCGGCCACAAAACCGTAGCTCAAGCGGCTGTCCAGGCCTTCGGGGCGGCGGCTGGCGCTGGTGACCTGCACCCGCACAAAAGGGTAGAAGGCCCGCACCCGTGTGCCTGCCATGTCGGCACCCGCCACAAACTCGCGCATGGCCTGGCGCAGGTGGTTCACGCTGTGCTGGTAAATGTGCTGGATTTGCGCCAAGGCGCTGTCGGCATCGTGGTGCTCAGAAGGGGCGATGAAAGGCGGCAGGTGCTGCATGGGGTGTCCTGAAGGTGTCCGTTGAGTTTAGTGGCTCATTGGCTGGACATTTTGGGGCCGCCGCATGACGGGGGTGTGGCAGGGCCCCAAGGCCTTTGGTGGCAGCTTGTTGCCTTGGTGACCCTAAGAGGCCCATGGGTCGGGCATGCTGATGCGCATTCAGGGTCAGCCACTTTCAGGAGCACATTCATGCGCCCAAACCGCAAAGTCATCATCACCTGTGCCCCCACAGGGGCCATTCACACCCCCAGCATGTCGCCGCATTTGCCCGTGACGGCCGACGAAATTGCCGATGCGGCCATTGCCGCCGCCGAGGCGGGCGCAGCCATTTTGCACCTGCATGCGCGCGACCCGGCAGATGGCCGCCCCTCGCAAGACCCGGCCTTCTTTGTGCCGTTTTTGCAAAAGATCAAGGCCCATACCAATGCCGTCATCAACCTGACCACCGGGGGCAGCCCGCACATGACGGTGCAAGAGCGCATGCAACCGGCGCTGACCTTCAAGCCTGAGGTGGCGTCGCTGAATATGGGGTCAATGAATTTTGGCCTGTTCCCCATGCTGGACCGCTTCAAGACTTTTGAGCACGAGTGGGAACGGGCGCACCTGGAAAAAAGCCGCGATCTGGTGTTCAAGAACACCTTCCAAGACATTGAAACGATTTTGCGCTTGGGCACCGAAAACGGCACCCGTTTTGAGTTTGAGTGCTACGACATCAGCCACCTGTACAACCTAGCGCACTTCCGTGATCGGGGGCTGGTCACGGGGCCTTTGTTTGTGCAGTCGGTGTTCGGCATTTTGGGTGGCATCGGTCCGCACCCTGAAGACTTGATGCACATGCGCCGCACGGCCGACCGCCTGTTTGGCAACGATTACCAGTGGTCGATTTTGGGCGCGGGCAAAGGCCAGATTGCGCTGGCCAGCATTGGCGCGGCCATGGGCTCGAACGTGCGGGTGGGGCTGGAAGACTCGCTGTGGATCGGCCCTGGAAAATTGGCCGAGTCCAGTGCTCAGCAGGTGCAACGCATCCGCACTGTGCTCGAAGCCCTGAACCTGGAGATCGCCACCCCCGATGAGGCGCGCAGCATGCTGGCGCTCAAGGGCGGGGATCGGGTGAATTTTTGAGGTTCAGTGCGCGTTGACCCGGCTTTCGATGCGCATTCTGCGGACCTCTGAATGCTTGCATGCCATGAGACGCTCAATATGAACTCAAGGTTTGCTCAGGAGCATGGGAATGTCCAAAGGCGAGACGACTTTGACATCCTTGGCCATGGCCCATCCTTCTTGAACGGGTGCCATGACATAGGCCTTGTGGACCCCGATGTCCTCGCAGGCCTGCCAAAAGCCTTTGGATACTTTGGGGGCAGATGAAAACTTGATTTCAAATCCAGTGGTTTCGCGGCCTGTCTCCACCACCACATCCAACTCAGCGCCCGCAGCGGTTCGGTAAAAAGAGACACTGGCACCTGTTGGCAAGTGGTTGCAAATTTGCTCTATACAAAAGCCTTCCCACGATGCGCCCGTGTTGGGGTGGCCCATCAAATCATGGACGTTGCGCATGCCCAGCAGGTAGTGCAGCAAACCGCTGTCGCGCACATAAATTTTGGGTGATTTCACAAGCCGCTTGCCCAGGTTGGCATGGTAGGGCTCCAGGCGGCGCAGCATGAGCGACTGCACCAAATGGTCCAAATACCGGGTGACTGTGGGTGAGGAGACGCCCAGCGATGCCGCGATGCTGGATGCGTTGAACAGTTGGCCGTGCAGGTGCGCCACCATGCGCCAAAAGCGCCGCATCAATTCGGGCTCGACATTGATGCCCAAGGCGGGCAAATCGGAGTGGAGGAAGTGCCTGACAAAAGCATCACGCCAGAGCCAGGATGCGTCGTCTTGGGGTGCGGTGTAGCTGCCCGGAAATCCGCCGCGCACCCAAAGGGTTTGAATGTCTTCAAAGCTTTGATGTACTTCGCTCAGCAACAGGGGGGCCATGTCCACCAAGGCCAAACGCCCGGCGAGGGATTGGGATTGCTGGAGCAATTTGAATGAGGCTGAACCCAGGATCAGAAACCTGCCAGGACGCCGGTCTGCATCAATCTCCCCGCGCATTGTGCTGAACAGCTCCGGGGCATTTTGAATTTCATCCAAAACTACCAAGCGGTTGCGGTTGGCTTTGAAAAATACATCGGCTTGTTCCAGCTTGGCGCGTGCTTGGGCGTTTTCCAAGTCAAGGTAAATCGAGTCTGGAAATTCAGCAGCGATTTGCTTGGCCAGCGTGGTCTTGCCGATTTGACGGGCGCCCAAAATAGCCACAGCGGGGCTCAAGCCCAGCTGTTGGCGTATTTCAAACGCGGATTTTCTTTCAAACATCCTTGCATTTTAAACATTGCATATTAAAAATACAAGGATAAATTTAACGGGATGGCATTTTCGTGGCGTTCACATATTGCGTCGGTACTGACCACCCACCTCGAACAGCGCATTGGTGATCTGACCGAGCGAGCACACACGCACCGCGTCCATCAACACCTCGAACACGTTGCCGTTGTCGATCACGGTTTGCTGCAAACGATTGAGCATGGCGGGCGACTCGCTGGCATGCAGGGCGTGGAAGTCATGCAGGCGCTGGAGTTGCGATTGCTTTTCTTCCTCGGTCGAGCGGGCCAACTCCAGTGTTTCCATGACCGCGTCGCCCTTGGGGTTGCGGAAGGTGTTGACGCCAATGATGGGCAGCTCGCCGGTGTGCTTGAGCATCTCGTAGTGCATGGATTCGTCTTGGATCTTGCCGCGCTGGTAGCCGGTTTCCATCGCGCCCAACACACCGCCGCGCTCGGCGATTTTTTCAAATTCGGCCAGCACGGCTTCTTCCAGCAATTCGGTCAACTCTTCGATGATGAAGGCGCCTTGGCTCGGGTTCTCGTTCTTGGCCAAGCCCCACTCGCGGTTGATGATCAGCTGAATCGCCATGGCACGGCGCACCGAGTCTGCGGTGGGCGTGGTGATGGCTTCGTCAAACGCGTTGGTGTGCAGGCTGTTGCAGTTGTCATAGATCGCGATCAGCGCTTGCAGCGTGGTGCGGATGTCGTTGAACTGAATCTCTTGCGCGTGCAGCGAACGGCCTGATGTCTGGATGTGGTACTTCAGTTTTTGGCTGCGTTCGTTCGCGCCGTATTTCTCTTTCATTGCCACTGCCCAGATTCGGCGTGCCACACGGCCCATGACGGTGTACTCGGGGTCCATGCCGTTGCTGAAGAAGAACGACAGGTTGGGCGCGAAGTCGTCGATGTGCATGCCACGCGCCAAGTACGCTTCGACAAAGGTGAAGCCATTGGACAGCGTGAAGGCCAGCTGGCTGATCGGGTTGGCCCCGGCTTCGGCGATGTGGTAACCCGAGATGGACACCGAATAGAAGTTGCGCACGTCGTGGTGCACAAAATACTGCGCCACATCCCCCATGACCTTGAGCGAAAACTCGGTGCTGAAAATACAGGTGTTTTGGCCCTGGTCTTCCTTCAAGATGTCGGCCTGCACCGTGCCGCGCACATTGGCCAGCACCCATGCCTTGACTTTGGCGGATTCAGCTTCGGTGGGCTCGCGGCCGTTCTCAAGCTTGAACTTGTCGATGTTCTGGTCGATGGCCGTGTTCATGAACATGGCCAGGATCGAGGGCGCTGGGCCGTTGATGGTCATCGACACGCTGGTGGTCGGGTTGCACAGGTCAAAGCCCGAATACAGCACCTTCATGTCGTCGAGCGTGGCCACGTTCACGCCCGAGTTGCCGATCTTGCCGTAGATGTCCGGACGCAGGTCGGGGTCGTTGCCGTACAGCGTGACCGAGTCAAACGCGGTGGACAGGCGCTTGGCGGGCAAGCCTTCTGATACCAGCTTGAAACGGCGGTTGGTGCGGAAGGGGTCGCCTTCACCGGCGAACATGCGTGTTGGGTCTTCGCCTTCGCGCTTGAAGGCAAAGGTGCCAGCCGTGTAGGGGTAGCTGCCGGGCACGTTGTCCAGCATCAGCCACTTGAGCACTTCGCCGTCGTCTTCGTATTGGGGCAGGGCGACTTTGCGGATGGTCGTGCCAGACAGCGATTTGGTCGTCAGCGCGGTGCGGATTTCCTTGTCGCGGATTTTCACCACGTACTCGTCGCCCGCATAGGCTTTTTGCATGTCGGGCCACTGGGCCAGCAGTTTCTTGGCGTATGGGTCTTGAGTTTCCTCTCTGGAGATGGCCAGGTCGATGGCGGCTTCGGCGGCCTTGGCGCGACCGGATTTGCCCACTTCGAGCATGCGGGCGGCAGCGCGCAGTTGCTGGATCTCACGGGCCAGGCGCGACTGGTCAATCGCCCGCTTTTTGTAGCCGCGCACCGTGTCACTGATCTCGGCCAGGTAGCGGGTGCGGGAAGACGGCACCACAGGGTTCTGGTGGGTGCTGTAGCGCACCTTGACCACAGGCAAACGGCCTTCGGTGGTCTTCATGCCCAGCTCTGCCAGTCGGGCCTTGAGGGCTTGGTACAGGGCTGTGACGCCGTCATCGTTGAAGCGCGCGGCCATGGTGCCAAACACGGGCATTTGCTCGGTGGGCACGGTCCAGGCTTCTTTGTTGCGTTGCACCTGCTTGGCCACGTCGCGCAGGGCGTCAGACGCGCCCTTGCGATCGAACTTGTTGATCGCCACGAACTCGGCAAAGTCCAGCATATCGATTTTTTCGAGCTGGCTGGCCGCGCCGAACTCGGGCGTCATCACGTACATGGGCACGTCCACATGCGGCACGATGGCCGCGTCGCCCTGGCCAATGCCTGAGGTCTCAACGACGATCAAGTCAAAGCCCGCCACTTTGCAGGCTGCGACCACGTCGGGCAGGGCTGCCGAAATTTCAGAGCCAAAGTCACGCGTGGCCAGTGAGCGCATGAACACGCGAGGGCCTTGTGACCAGGGTGAAATCGCATTCATGCGGATGCGGTCGCCCAGCAAGGCGCCACCGCTCTTGCGGCGAGACGGGTCGATCGAGATGACGGCCACGCGCAGCGCGTCGTTTTGGTCCAAGCGCAGGCGGCGGATCAACTCGTCGGTCAGCGAAGACTTGCCCGCACCGCCGGTGCCGGTGATGCCCAGCACGGGCACTTTCTTGGTTGCAGCCTGCTCACGCACAGCTTTGACCACGGACGCATCGGCCTTGTCATTCTCCAAAGCGGTGATCAGCTGGGCCAACGCACGCCAGTTCATCTCGCCGTGGCCCTGAATCGAGGCCACATCTTTGGGGGCCAGGGGGCTCACGTCTTTGTCGCAGCGCATGACCATCTCGCCGATCATCCCGGCCAAGCCCATTTTTTGGCCGTCTTCGGGGCTGAAAATACGCACGCCTTGGGCCGCCAGTGCCCGTATTTCTGAGGGCACGATCACGCCGCCGCCGCCGCCAAACACCTGGATGTGCTCGCCGCCGCGTGCTTTGAGCAGGTCCACCATGTAGCTGAAATACTCGTTGTGCCCGCCTTGGTAAGAGCTGATGGCGATGCCTTGTGCGTCTTCTTGCAGGGCAGCGGTCACCACCTCGTCTACCGAGCGGTTGTGGCCCAGGTGGATGACTTCAGCGCCCATGCTTTGAAGGATGCGCCGCATGATGTTGATGGCCGCGTCGTGGCCGTCAAAAAGAGAGGCGGCGGTGACAAAACGCACCTTGTGGGTGGGGCGGTATTCAGCCAGGGCTTTGAATTCGGCGGACAAATCGGTCATGGGGCGACTCCGGTAGCAAGCGGTTTTTGATTCGGGCTTTGACGTTGACGTTGACGTAAACGTCAACCAAAACCCGCATCTTAGCCGCTGCAGCCTGTCCTGTCACTGTCAGCCGTGCGATGCAGGGCTGGTTTGCAAAAAGCTATGATTCATTCCCGACTGATGCCCCAACCAGGACCACACGCCATGACCTCATCCGCCTCCTCCCATCCCGTCGCTGCCAACGGTTATGCCGGAGATGTGTCGCCTGAGCAGGCCTGGGCCTGGGTGCAATCGGGTGAAGCCGAAATCGTGGACGTGAGATCCGACGCTGAACGGGCTTGGGTGGGGTTTGTCCCCGGCGCACACGCCTTGGCTTGGAAACAGTGGCCTGCCACGGACATCAACCCTGGCTTCAATCCAGGCATTCAGGCCTTGGGGGCAGACGGCAAAAAGTTGTTGCTGCTGTGCCGCAGTGGCGTACGCTCGATTGCCGCCGCCCAAAGAGCGACCGAATTAGGCCTGCAGGCCTACAACATCCTCGAAGGCTTTGAGGGCGACCCGGACGCGCAGGCCCACCGGGGTCTCAAGGGTGGGTGGCGCTATCGCGGCCTGCCTTGGCAGCAAAACTGAGAGGCGTTTTTTGAGTGGGCGAGACCACCCCGGGCGAAGACCCGGGGTCCCTGCATTCAAATACCCGGCGGCCGCTGATTGATCATCTCTTGGTTGGCCATTTCGTAGGCGTGGGCCAGTTTCAGCAAATCCCAGTCGCCTTGTGGTTTGCCAATCAGCGCCAGGCCCATGGGCAAGCCGTTTTTGCCAAAGCCTGCGGGCACGCTGATGGAGGGCAAGCCCGCAAAAGTGGCGTAAATCACCACCTCCATCCAGCGGTGGTAGGTGTCCATGGCGTGGCCCGCAATGCTTTGCGGCCAGCGCATCGAGACATCAAACGGCCAGACCTGGGCCACCGGAATGGCCAGCACGTCGAATTTTTCGAACAAGGCCAGCATGCTCAGGTAAAACCGCGTGCGGCTGGCGCTGGCGGCCATGAGTTGGGCCCCTGTCAGGTTGAGTGACAGGTCGTGTTCCCACAGGGCTTCGGCTTTGATGTGCGCCCGGTTGGCCGGGTTGATCAGGAAAGGCGCGATGCGCGGCCCCACCAAAGCCTGCCGCCACACCAGCCAGGCTTGCCAAATTTGCTCAGGTGGCATGCCCAGCACG
>JBIKRC010000072.1:0-7852 GCA_044349375.1 Limnohabitans sp. | reverse complement strand
TCATGGGTTATGTGGACACGCTCTTTTTTCTGGACTCGGCAGAGACGGTCAAAGTGACACCCAAAAAGGCCGTGACTGCGAGCAAAGCAGACCGCTGACAGCAGCCCGAGGCGCTCAGGCCACAGCAGCCGGCGCCGGAAAGCCGTTGCGCCCCGGAAACTCGGGGGCCAAAGTTCGCGCGTTGGGCATCTTGACCCACAGGCGCAGCATCTTGCGGTTGAGCTCGTGCACGCCGTGGTCTTCAAACCCGTTGCGCGAGTGCAGCACCGCGTAGTTGTTGGCCAACTGCAAGTCACCGGGCTCCAGCATCATGTCCAAACGAAAATCTTCACGGTGCATGATCTCGTCAAACAAATCGAGTGCCTCTATTTCGACCTTGGACAACGGCAGGTTGCGGATTTCATGGCCCAGCTCGATGTACTGGCGCAGGTAGCGGCAGCTGAGCTTTCCATCGTTGTGGCTGAAGATGGGCGACAGGCTGGGCTGGTCTTCGCACAGGTGCGAAAAATACCAGGTGCGGTAGTACAGGCCCAGATACTCCGGGTGCTTTTGCAAAATCTCGTTGTAGATCGCTGCCACGCTCACCAGCGAACTCAAACCACCCTGCTTGGCCTTGCGGATACACAGCAGACCCACCACATCCGACGGGTCCGAGTGGTAGGGCAAATACAGATTGGTCTCGTAAACGCGGGTGGTCTTTTTTGTCGCATCACCCACGTTCATGACCAGGCCCAGCAGGTCACCCTTGGGGTTTTGCCGTACGGGCACACCCATGTGCAGGCCAATGCCGTAATAAAGAATCTGGATCTGCTCTTCGCTGTAGCGCTCGACAGGCAATCCCCGCAAGACCAGGAATCCCCGGCCGTTTTCCAGTTCATCGCTCTGCACTTGGAGCTGCTGCGCCCAGTCACCGATGGGAAAGTCTTCTTTGCCAAAGTTCGGAAACGTCAGCCCTTGGGCTTGGACGTGGGCCAAGGCCGAGTCAAGGGTCGCCAGCACGGGCGCGCTCAGGTGGTGCAACCACGAAGTGTCGCCCGCCATGTCCGCGCCCTTCCAGACGGCAGGTCCGGTGATGGCTTGTTTCATGATCAGGCCCATGGCAATTCCCCTGTGATCTGTTGATCGCTGCAAAAATCGCAGCTTAATCGATGCTGCTGATCGCCCCGCCAAGCCGCGGCAACACCACCCACTGCCCGTCGAGCGCGTGGATGCGGATGCGCTGACCAAAAACATCCTCAATAGCCGCGTGCGTGGCCGCGTCGCAGCCTGCGCCGTGGTGCACCACCCGGCCTTCGCGCATGACCACGATGTCATCGGCGTGCAGCGCCATGCCAATCTCGTGCAGCACGCTGACCACCGTGGTGCCCTGCGCCAAAAGACAATGCACCTGCTCGAGCCAATCCACTTGGTGGGGCGGATCTAGGTTGGCCAGGGGCTCGTCCATCAGCAAGGTGGGCGCGTTGCCCGCCATGACGCGGGCCAGCAGCACGCGTTGGCGCTCGCCGCCCGACAACTCGCCCAGCGTGCGCTCACGCCAATCCCAGGCCTGTGTGGCCTTGAGCGCGGCTTCCACCATCTCCGCGTCTTGCGCCGAGGGCGCAGCCAACCAGCTTTGGTGTGGCATGCGGCCCAGCATGGCCACGTCCCACACACGCAAGTCCAGCGTGCTGCCTTCACCCTGCCCCAACCACGACAGTTGCAGCGCCTTTTGTTGGCGTGTGAGCGAGGCCAGCGGTTGCCCCTGCCACAGCACTTGCCCGCTGTACGGCAGCAAGCCCGCCAGCGCTTTGAGCAAACTCGATTTACCCGCGCCGTTGGGGCCAACCACACAGGTCCAGCGGCCCGCCGCGATCTGCAGGTCAATGCCCTGCAGGACCCTGCGCCCCCCCAAGTCGGCGCTCAATTGCCGAGTTTGCAGCGCGGCGCTCATGAGCGCACGCCCGTATCCGCGTCGCGGTACACACGCCACAGCAAATACCCCCCGCCCAGCACCGCCGTGAGCGCGCCCACGGGCAGCTCTTGCGGCGCCAACAGCACGCGAGCAACCACATCGGCAAGCACCAGCAAGGCCCCGCCCATCAGGGCCGACAAAAGCAAGCGCCAAGCGTGCGTGCAGCGCACCAGCGAGCGCACCAAATGCGGCGCAGCCAAGCCCACAAAAGCCACCAGACCAATGTGCGCCACAGCCGCCCCCGTGGCCAGAGAAATCACGCCCACCAGCGCCATGCGCGCCTGCGGCAGCGGCACACCCAGACTTTGCGCGGTGGCTTCACCCAAACTGAGCGCATCCAGCACGCGGGCAAAGACCCAGGCCAAGGCCAAGCACAGGGCCAGCACCGCCGCCATCGTGGCGCAGGCGCTCCAACTGACAAACGCGGTCGATCCCAGCATGAAGCCCTGCATGGCCTGCAACACCTGCGGCTGCAGCAGCGAGATCAACGACGTCACAGCCCCCAGCACCACACCCACCACCACCCCCGCCAACAACAGGCGCAGCGTTTGCTGCACGCCACGCGCCAAAAGCAGGGTGAGCACCACCGCCAGCACCGCGCCCACAGAAGCCGCCCCGGTCAGGCCCAAGCCAAGCCAAGCGTTCATGGCCCAGGCGCTGCCCCCCCACAAGCTCAAATAAACGCCCACGCCAAGGGACGCGCCCGAGGCACTGCCCAGTAAATACGGATCGGCCAGCGGGTTGCGAAACAGGCCTTGCGCCACCGCCCCGGCCAGGCCCAGCAAAGCCCCACCCAGCCAGGCGCCCAAGCTGCGCGGCAAACGGATGTCCCACACAATCTGGCGTGACACGGCATCGGCCCCCGCCGACCACCAGGCCTGCCAGCCCTGACTGCCAGCGGCCGTGCCCAGCACCACCACGGCCAGGCCCAAGGCCAAAAGCATCAGCGCCCAGCGCGGAGCGTGGGTGTTGGTGTTCACCTCTTCTCTCCAGCGTCAACTTGTGATGCAGCGCGGTTCAGACAGTCGGCCATCAGCTGCGCGCCTTCGGCCATGCGTGGGCCAGCGCGCACCAGCATGTCCGAATCGCCCTGTTTGAACACACACAGGCGCTGGCCTTGCATGGCCCGCAAGCGGCTCCAACCCGGGCGCTGCAGCATGCTGGCGCGGCTGCTGTCGCCCGCCATGATCACGTCGGGCCGGGCCTGCACCACCCACTCGGGGTTGACCTGCGGAAACGGTCCCATGGCCGCAGGCAGAATGTTGGCCACGCCCATGCGGCTGAGCGTCTCGCCCATGAAGGACGATTCGCTTGCGCCATAGGGCGCAGGGCTCACCTCAAAGTAAACCCGCTGCTGCCGAGCAGCCGGGCTGAGCGACTGCACCGCCGTCTGCACGCCCGCCTGAATGCCTTGCCACACCCGGTCACTGTCGGCTGCAGGCACATGCAGCGCCTGCGCCACGGTGCGCAAAACGCGCTGCGCATCGGCGTGGTTGCGCGGCTCCAGGCGCAGCACATTCAGGCCCAGCGCCTGCAAACGGTCCGCGCCCCGGGTAGAAACTGCTGCCAGCACCAAGTCGGGCTTGAGTGCGACGATGCTCTCGATGTTCGGGTCCAGCCCGCCGCCCACGCGCGGAACCGACTTGACCGACTCGGGCCAATTGGAATAGCGGTCCAGCCCCACCAATTTGTCGCACTGCTTTAAGGCGCACACGGTTTCGGTGAGGGACGGCAGCAAGCTCACGATGCGATGCGGGGCTTGGGCAATCTGCACTTTTTGCTGGCGATCGTCGAGCACGGTGACGGCTTGTGCGGGCTTCAGAATTGCGCTTAAAAAGAAACAGGTCAACACCACCCAAAAACATAATGTCTTCATTTCCGCGAAGGCGGAAATCCAGGCGCTTGTCTTGCAAACGAAGCGCCGACCTGAAGTCAAACGCTCAGCCATGCAGCGCTTCCCACTGGCTGAAAATGTGGTGCAGCTGCGCCACGCCATCGGTGAGCGCTGCAGGCCCAGGCTGCAAAATGTCGGCCGATTTGATTTCAAAAATCTGCCCGGTGCGCACAGCGGGCACGTCTTGCCAACCGGGCCGCGCCGCGACTTTTTCGGGGCGAAACTTCTTGCCGCACAAAGAGCCGATGACGATGTCTGGCGCTCGCTCGATGATGGTTTGGCCGCTCGCGATGATCCGGTCGCGTCCCATGGATTGCAGGGCCAGCTCAGGAAAAATATCATCCCCTCCCGCGATGCCCATCAACTCGGACACCCAGCGGATGGTGCTCATGTGGGGTTCGTCCCATTCCTCAAAATACACACGGGGCCGGCGCTTGAAACCCGCCGCCTTTTGGGCGATGGCGTCCAGCTCAGCGCGCATGCGCGACAACTGGGCCAAGCCCTGCTCGGCCTGCCCCACCATCGCGGCCACTTGGTAGAGCACCGAAAAAATCTCGTTGACACTGCGCTGGTTAAACACAGTGACCTGCACACCAGCCTTGATGAGCAAAGACGCGATGTCGGCCTGCAGGTCAGAAAAACCAAAAACACAATCGGGCTTGAGTGCCAGAATTTTGTCGATCTTGGCGGTCAAAAATGCACTAACCTTGGGCTTTTCTTCGCGGGCCCGGCGCGGGCGCACCGTGTAGCCCGAGATGCCCACGATGCGCGCCTCCTGCCCCAGCAGGTACAGCCATTCAGTCGTTTCCTCGGTCAGGCAAACGATGCGTTGGGGCAAGAGGTGTTGCATGGGCCAGGTCCGATCAGGATTTCATTTTCCAGCTCAGGCCCAGCGTGGTGGTGCGCGGCAGCTGGTTGTACCCATAAGCCGTTTGGTAGCGGCTGTCGGTGGCGTTTTCCACTCGGCCGTACAGCGTCCAATCACGGCTGAGGCTGTAGCGGGCGGTCAAGTCCAGCAAGGTGTTGCTGGGCAAGCCAGGCTTGCCTTCGATGTCAGGGCGTGCGCTGGTGTAACGCACACTGCCGCCCAAAGACAACAAGCCCTGCGATTGAGAGACCGACAGCGAAGCCAGTGTTTTGGCCCGGCGCACCAGTTGCTGGCCTGTGGCCTCGTTCACCGGGTCTTGCAGCGACAAGCTGGCACGCAAATCGGTCATGTGAAAGCGGCCGCTGTAGCTGGTTTCCAGACCCTGGTTTTTGACACGGCTGATGTTGTTGAACTGAAAACTGCCCATGTCATAAAGAAGCAAGTCATGGGTTCGGGTGTGGAACCAGGTCGAGCGCAGGCGGTGTGGCCCTTGCGCCCACTGCACGCCCACCTCTTGCGTGTTGGCGGTTTCGGGGCGCAGGTTCGGGTTGCCGCTGTAGGGGTCAAACAAATAACCCAGCGGGGGCATGTTGAAGGCTGTGGCGTGGCTGGCAATCAGCTTCCATTGTGGGTTGAGGTTGTAGCCATAGCCCAGGTACACCGAGTCCTTGGCCGACAGACCTTCAACATCGTCGTGCCGCAGGTTGAACTGCAGGTTGTGCGATTGAAGCTTGTAAAGCACCCCGCCATACAGAGCATGGGCTTTGCGCTCACGCGACAGGCCAGACACACCATCGGTGGCCATGTCGATGCCTTGGGTCTGGTGATCCAGTCCAGCCGACAAGACCATGGTGGGCAGGTCCCACTGGTGCGTCCATGACACCATGCGTGTGCGGGTGACCGCCTGGGTGGTGAACGAGTAGCCGCCTACAGTGTCTGTGTCGTTGCGCTCCTTGGCGTCTGTGACGTTCAAGCGGCTGGACCACAGTGGCCCCAGACGGCCCGCCCAATACAGCGTGTGGCTGTCGAGTTGGGTGCGCCCTTGGTGCACGTCAGTCGGCGCGGAAAAACTGCCCGGCACGTCGTAGTCAAAGCGGCCCTTGAAGTGGGTCGAACGAATGCCCAGCTTGTGCTCGGGACTGAGTTGGTAGGACAGGTTCAGCGCGTGGTTGTCGTTGCGGTAACCGTCCGCATCGGGGTTGGCATTGAGTGTTTGTGACAGGTTGGCCGCGTTGATGCCGTCGGTGCGAAAGCGCCCGACAGACACCGAATAAGCCAAGGGACCGGCCGCGCCGTGCGTGCCGGCATGCCAGCGCTGGGTGCCCTGCGAGCCGCGCTCGGCGCTGGCGTAGACCGTGGGCTGCCCTTGGCCTTGCCGCGTGAACACCTGAATCACCCCTCCGACCGCGCCGCTGCCATAGATGGCCGAGACGTTGCCGCGCACGATTTCAATCCGGTCCACCTGGTCGAGCATGATGTGCTCCAGGCTCACGGCACCCGTGGTGTCCTGTTTGGTGACGGGCACACCGTCAACCAGCACCAGCACCTGCAAGGACGCCGCGCCGCGCAAGAAGGCCGTGGCCTGCCCGCCCCGCCCACCCGTTTGGGTGAACTGAAAACCCGCCTCGCGAGACAACAAGGTGGGCAAGTCCATGACCTGGGATTGCTCGATGGCATCACGCCCGAGCACCGTGGTGTGGGGCAATACGTCGGTCAGGATTTGCTCGGTGCGACTGGCGGTGACCACGATTTCGGTCCCCGTGGTTTGCGCCAGCGCAGCGCCGCTGGTGCAGGCCAAGACGGCCAACGCAGATGCCAAAAACGCGTGGGTGGAAAGTGCAGATTTACAAAATGCAGGTGTAGAAAGTGCAAGCGCAAAACGGCGCGCACCAAGGGAACGATTTTTCATTTAAAACCCAACAAGTCAAACGCCCTCACCGCCTTCCCCGACAGTGCATGGGCTTTACAACCCGTCTTGCGACAGGTCACCTTGTTGGCCGGTATCCGGGCTGACAGAGCGACCTTCATCACCTTCCCAGCCGCCTGTTTCAGGGCGGCCAGTGGTTTCAGATGAAAGCTGGGTTTTCGTTTGACAGAAAACCCGTCTGCTTACCGTTGCGGGGGCAGCGCAGGTTAGGTGGGCCGTGATGGCTTGTCCCTCCTGCTTCCCGTTGAACTGCGCGCCGTGAACCGGCATCGCGAGCACCAACATCCTTCATTTTAGGCTCAAAACTGTCGTCAAAGCTACAAAATCATTAGGCCCGGTGCTTCACGGCCTACAATAGAGGCCTCCATTTTTCTTGTTTGCCATGGCCTATTCCGACACCATCGATCAAATTGCCGAGCGTGTGGATCACTTGCTGCTGCGCCACGAAGAGCTCCAACGCACCAATGCTTTGCTGACCCAGCAAGTGCAAGCGCTGAGTCTGGAGCGTGACCAACTCAAGTCGCGCCTGGCCGCTGCCAGAGCACGGGTAGACGCCCTCATCGAGCGGCTTCCCACATCGGCCACCCCCGCTTCTCCTGAGGCCTCCGCATGAGCAACAAGCAAATCGATGTCCAGATCATGGGCCAAAGCTACATTTTGGGTTGCCCCGAAGGCGGCGAAGAGCGCTTGCTGAGTGCGGTGCGCAAGGTGGACGAAGCCATGTGCAAGATCCGCGATGCGGGCAAGATCAAGGCGCGAGACCGCATTGCCGTGCTGGCCGCGCTGAACCTGGCCTTCGAACAAGCCGAGGCCCCTGCAGCCACGGACAAGGACAGCGCCAGCACCTCTGCTGCCGATGTCTCGCCCGACGCGCAAGCGCGGCTGGCGCAATTGCTGCAACGCCTGGACCGGGTCATTGAGCAAGACGGCCAGCTGCTGTAAAACACCGGGCAGCTGCGTTGCGGCTTGTTCATCAGGTGACAACACGCGCTGCGGTTTAGCCCCTACAATGGCCTCGTCTGCAGTGCATGCCGGGCTTTATATTTCCTTGAACCAATGCTCTTAGAGCCCGGGCTTGGAACATCGGCTGGTGAGCGTGATCATCTCGCGTCAGATGAACCCAACGCCAGTCTGCCCTTGCCCACCTGAACCCCGGTTCAGGATGCCGGTCCGGTGGCACTTGCAGACACCTTTCACACCCTTTGAATTCAA
>JBIKRC010000138.1:0-5731 GCA_044349375.1 Limnohabitans sp. | reverse complement strand
GTGGCGCACGCACAGCCTGCGCCTGCAGTTGCTGCGCGGCCTGCTCATGGTCTCTTGCAGCTTGTTGGCCTTTTACTGCTTGCAGCGCATGCCGGTGGCCGAGTTCACCGCCATCGTCATGCTCACACCCCTGGTGCTCACAGCGCTGGCCCGCTTTGTCATGAAGGAGCAGGTCTCGCCGCTGCGCTGGCTCATGGTGGTGGGTGGTCTGCTTGGTGCCATGTTGGTCATCCGCCCGGGTGGGCAGGTGGACAGCTCGGTCGGCTGGATGGCGCTCACGGTGGTGCTGACTTACGCCGTGTTCCAGGCCGTGACCAGCCACATGACGCGCACCGAAGACCCGGCCGTGATGCAGCTGTATACGGGTTGGGTGGGCTGGGCGGTGAGCACGCTGCTGGTGTTCAACGCTTGGGTCACACCGCAAAGTCTGAACGAGTGGGCGTTGCTGCTCATGGTGGGTTTTGCCGCCACGCTGGGACAATACCTGCTGATCGTGGCCTTTTCCAAAGCCCCGGCCTCCGTGGTCTCGCCATTTCTCTACACCGGGGTGGGCTTTTCAACGCTGATGGGCTGGTGGCTGTTTGAACACATCCCGGACGCGCTGGCCTTCACGGGCATGGGCCTGGTGGTGCTGTGTGGTGTGGTGGCGGGCCGCATCAAGGGCGCAGCCAAGGCCTGATCGCTCAGGTCAAAGGGGTGATGAACGGCGATGTGGCAGACCACTGCACCGGAGCCTTGAATGCCAGAGTTTGTTCAGTGAAGGGGTGCACAAACGCCAGTTCTTGCGCATGCAGCAGCAAGCGAGGGCTCAAAGCCTTGATTTCAGGCGTTGCATACAGCGAGTCGCCCAGCATCGGGTGGCCAATGCTTTGCAGGTGCACGCGCAACTGGTGCGTGCGGCCTGTCACGGGTTCGAGCTCAATCAGGCTGGCGCAGTCGCTGGTTTGCAGGGCACGCCAGCGGCTGCGGCTGGCTTTGCCGTCAGGATGAATGATGTGCAGCGGGCGACGTTCCCAGTCGAGCAGGATGGGGCCGTCGATGGTGCGCCAACCTTCTTCGTCAATCTCCACAGCAGATTGGGTTTGCTCCGGCTGGCCAGCCACCACCGCCACGTAGCGTTTTTTAACCTGGCGGGTTTCGAACAACTTGCTCAGGCGGCGCTGGGCTTCAATGCCCCGGGCCATGAGCAACAGGCCTGAGGTGTCCTGGTCCAGGCGGTGCACGATCAGGGCTTCGGGGTAGCGGTCTTGCACCCGCTTGGACAGGCAGTCTTGCTTGTTTGGGCCGCGACCGGGCACCGACAACAAGCCGCTGGGTTTTTCCAGCACCAGCAGGTGCTCGTCTTCGTGGATCGGTGTCATGCAGGCAGAACTGCGCCAGCCAAGTGCTTGGCAGGAAAGATCACTTGTCTTTGACTTTGCCGCGTGGGGCCACAAAGGTGGCCGGGGCCATCGGGCGGTCGGACGTAAAGGTCTTGGGGGGCGCAGTGTCCTTCTTTGGCTTCTTGGCCATTTTGTTGCTGCGTTGTTCGCCTTTGGCCATGGTGTTTCCTTGGGTTGCATCCCGACTTGGGAAGGCTTGATGTTAAAGCACAAAGCCGCAGAATCTGCGGCTTTGTGGGGGCTTGAAGCGGGTGCGATTCAAGCAGGCTGGGTCATCACTTGACTTCGGTCACAAATTGCGCGGTAGGGCGGCGCACTTTTTTCAGGTTCTCCAACCAGTCGCCAACGGCTGCGCGGTAACCCAGGGGCACGAGGACCACACTGCGCAGGCCGCGAGCGCTCAGGCCCAAAATTTCGTCGACCGCTTTGGGGTCAAAGCCTTCCATGGGCGTGGCATCGACTTCTTCAAAAGCCGCAGCGATCAGGGACGCGCCCAAGCCAATGTAAGCCTGGCGAGCGGCATGCTCGTAGTTCACTTCGGGCGAGCGTGCGGGGTAATTTTTGAGCAACATCTGGCGGTAGTTTTCCCAGCCTTCGTTGGTGCCGCCGCGCTCGGCATTGGTCAGGTCAAACATCATGTTGATGCGCTCGGCGGTGTAGTTGTCCCAAGCAGCAAACACCAGCAGGTGCGAACCGTCGGTGACTTGGGCTTGGCCCCGTGCTGCGGACTTGAGTTGTTCGCGCACAGCGGGGTTGGTCACCACGATGATTTCAAAGGGCTGCAGACCGCTCGACGTGGGGGCCAGACGTGCAGCTTCGACAATGCGATCGACCTTGTCTTGAGGTGCAGACTTGGTCGGGTCCATTTTTTTGCAGGCGTAGCGCCATTCGAGTTTGTTCAGCAATTCAGACATGGGGTTTCTCTTGGGGTTGAAAGATGCGCGATTGTGCAGGAAGACGCAGAGGACCGGCGTCGCGTTGGCGCAAGCCAATGCCCCGGACTCAGACTTGCTGCCAAGTGCCTGTGGGTAGGCCATCCAGGGTGTAGGGCCCCACGGCGGTGCGGATGAGGCGCAGCGTTGGCAAGCCCACGGCGGCGGTCATGCGGCGCACTTGGCGGTTGCGGCCCTCGCGAATCACCAGCTCCAGCCAAGACGTCGGAATGTTCTTGCGCTCGCGAATCGGCGGATTGCGCGGCCACAGCTCAGCGGGCGACTGTACCGCACTGGCACGGGCGGGCAGGGTGGGGCCGTCATTGAGCATTACGCCACGGCACAAGGCGGTCAGGGCTTTGTCGTCCACCACGCCCTCCACCTGCACCAAATAGGTTTTTTCCATCTTGAAGCGCGGGTCGGCAATGCGGGCCTGGAGCTGTCCATCGTCAGTGAGCAGCAGCAAGCCTTCGCTGTCGGCGTCCAGCCGCCCCGCCACGTACACGCCGGGCAGGTCGATGTGGTCGATCAGCCCGGTCCAGCGCCCCTCGGGGGTGAACTGGCTGAGCACACCATAGGGCTTGTTGAAGCGGATCAGCATGGGCAGGCAAGTCTTGTCATCGAGCTTTGAGCGTATCAGGTCGGTTAGCATCGAACGCATGAGCACCCAATACGAATGCCTGAAAAGCGCCGACCTGTACGCCGAGGCCTTTGGCATGGCCCCGCCCGATGCCCTGCTGGGCAAAGAAGTCTGGCCGCGCCAGCCGGGTTTTTTCATCCGCAAGGCGGTGGTAGCAGCTGAACAAGCCCAGGTTTCCGCCCCTGAATCCCTTGCTGAGGACCCCACTGACGCGGCCACCACACCAGCCCCCGCCAGCCCGCTGGTGATGGAGCTGGCCCAAGGCCAATTCGGTCTGGTGCCCACCTGGGTCAAGTCGGCATCTGACGCCAAGCTGCGGTCCACCAAGTTGGCGGTGACCCGCTATGAAACCATGAGCACCGCCACGGCCACGCGAGAGACTTGGCTGAAAGGCCAGCGCTGCATCATTCCGATGCAGGCCTTTTTGGAAGACGACTGGCGCAGCCGCAAAGCCGTGCCCACCCGCATTGCCCGCGTCGACGGCCAGCCCATGGGTGTGGCCGGATTGTGGGAGCGCTGGACGCAAGGCGAAGAAGAGATCATCAGCTTCACCCTGCTCACAGTGAACGCCAACAGCCACGCTCTGATGAACCGCTATGGCCAAAACGGCAACGAAAAACGCATGCCCGCCATCCTGAACGAAGGCGCGTACGGTGCCTGGCTCAGCGCCCCCATCGACAAAGCCCGCGAGTTCATGCGGGCCTACCCCGCCAATTTGCTGCTGGCCAACCCGGTGCAAAAAAAATAGCGCGGCCTTCAGGCCAAACGGCTGCGATGCCGTGCAATCTGCGCTCGCACTTGCACCGGTGCCGTGCCGCCCAGCGTGTTGCGGGCGTTCAGCGAGCCTTGCAGGCTGAGTGGACCAAAAACATCGGCTTCGATGCGGCTGTCGAACTTTTGCAGGATTTCCAGCGGCAACTCTGAAAGGTCCACGCCCAGGCCTTGGGCGGTTTTGACGGCGTGGGCCACCACTTCGTGGGCGTCGCGAAACGGCAGGCCCTTTTTGACCAGGTAGTCGGCCAAGTCGGTGGCGGTGGCGTAGCCCTTTTTGACGGCCGCTTCCATGGCGGCAGCGTTGACGGTGATGCCGCCTTCTTTTTGGCCGGTGGTGGGGTTGAGCTGGCCACCGACCATTTCACTGAAGATGCGCAGCGTGTCCTTGAGCGTGTCCACGGTGTCGAACAGCGGCTCTTTGTCTTCCTGGTTGTCCTTGTTGTAGGCCAGGGGCTGGCCCTTCATCAGGGTGATCAAGCCCATCAGGTGGCCGACCACACGGCCGGTTTTGCCGCGTGCCAACTCGGGCACGTCGGGGTTTTTCTTCTGCGGCATGATCGAAGAGCCGGTGGTGAAGCGGTCGGCAATGCGCACAAAACCGAAGTTCTGGCTCATCCACAAAATCAACTCTTCACTGAATCGGCTGATGTGCACCATGCACAGGCTGGCCGCAGCGGTGAATTCGATGGCAAAGTCGCGGTCGCTCACGCCGTCCAGGCTGTTTTGGCAGACCTGTGGATTGCCTTGCTCGTCCACCATGCCCAGCGTGCGGGCCACGCGTTCGCGGTCCAGCGGGTAGGTGGTGCCGGCCAAGGCGGCGCTGCCCAGCGGCAGGCGGTTGGTGCGGCGGCGCACGTCGCTCATGCGCTCGGCATCGCGGCTGAACATTTCCACATAGGCCAGCAGGTGGTGCGCAAAGCTCACCGGTTGTGCCACTTGCAGGTGGGTGAAGCCCGGCATGATGACCTCGACGTTTTGCTCGGCCACATCGACCAGCGACTTTTGCAGGTCGACCAGTAAATCGATGATCAGGTCCATCTCGCTGCGCAACCACAGGCGCACGTCGGTGGCCACTTGGTCGTTGCGGCTGCGGCCGGTGTGCAGGCGTTTGCCCGCGTCGCCCACCAGTTGGGTCAGTCGGGCCTCGATGTTCAGGTGCACGTCTTCCAGGTCGAGCTTCCACTCGAAAGCGCCAGATTCGATTTCTTGCGTGATCTGCGCCATGCCGCGCTGAATATCGGCCAGGTCGCTCGCACCGATGATCTTTTGCGCGGCCAGCATCTCGGCGTGGGCCAGGCTGCCGGTGATGTCGGCTTGCCACAGGCGTTTGTCAAAGAACACGCTGGCGGTGTAGCGCTTGACCAACTCGCTCATGGGTTCAGAAAAAAGCGCGGACCACGCTTGGGATTTTTTGTCGAGTTGGTTTGTCATAGGTGGGGGATTTTATCGGGCTTCATGGCGGCCCTTTCAGCCCCTCAAGCCAACAAAGCCAGCGCCACCGCAAGGTAGGCAGGCAGGGTGTGAACGCCGTTCACGATGTTGGCCGCTTCGGGATGCGAGGCCTAACGGGCGATTTCCATCTCGGCCTTGGGGTAGATTAAGCAGCCCAGTTGGGTACGGATTGGGGCTTGGACCGCTGAGATGGACCACAGGCTCAGTGGTACAACGGAGGTGTACAGAAATATGTGAATGTTTCGGGTTGTCTAGGCGGTCCACTGAGGACATGTTTCGGGCTATAATCCGCCTGCTTTGCGATTTGCAAAGCGCACGCCATCCGCTTTTCCGGCATTTGGCGCAAGTCATTAACCCGCTGAAATTCTTCATTGAATGCCAGCGAAACAACAAGGAAAAAACCATGATTGCATCTTCAATCAAGGCAGAGGTCGTCAAGGCCAACGCACGTGCTGCCAACGACACTGGGTCCCCAGAAGTCCAGGTGGCTTTGCTCACAGCCCGTATCAACGAGCTGACACCCCACTTCAAAACACACGCCAAAGACCATC
>JBIKRC010000071.1:0-7959 GCA_044349375.1 Limnohabitans sp. | reverse complement strand
GCAGACCTGCGCTCACGCGGTCAAGCCTAAACCCAGAACAATAGGAGTCATCTACCATGGCAACCAAAGGCGGACGCGAAAAAATCAAGCTGGAATCCACAGCTGGCACTGGTCACTTCTACACGACCAGCAAAAACAAGAAAACCATGCCCGAGAAAATGTCGATCATGAAGTTCGACCCCAAAGCTCGCAAGCACGTTGAATACAAGGAAATCAAGCTGAAGTGATTCGGCCTGAGCCTTCCCACCAAAAACCCGCCCCTGGCGGGTTTTTTCTTGCCTGAAAGGGCTGCGGGCTGGGCACCGGAACAAACCCAGGGTGAAAATCCGCCCCAGTAAAAAAGGACCCGAAGGTCCTTTGTCGTGGTGTTTTCAACGCCTCAAGCTGTTTGACGCACCGCACGCAATTTGACCGAAAAGTCACGCAGCGCAGCAATACCACTTTCTTCGGCCCGGCGGCACCAGGCTTGCAAATCAGCGGCCAATTGCTCGCGCGAATGCGAGGTGTTGAGCCAAATTTGGCTGAGCTCTTCGCGCATTTGCACCATTTTGTCGAGCACCGGGCTGGCGGCTCGGGCTTCCTTGAGCTGGGCCTGGGCGGATGCAGGCACATTGGCGCTGTCGCGGTGCAACCAGCGCTTGGCAGCTTGCAAGACGTTGGCGTCGAGCTTGAGTTTGTCGGCTTCTTGCTGCATCACAGCGCGAACATTGCGAGCGTATCCGGCCATGACTTCGTAGCGGTTGGCGATCAGCGCTTCCAGGGTCTTTTCATCGGCCACAGGGCGGATGTCGCCGTAGGCCAAGCGCGGGGGCGTCTTTTTCACGGTGGCCAGGCCCAGGGTTTCGAGTGTGCGGATGTACAACCAGCCGATGTCGAACTCGTAAGGCTTGACCGACAACTTGGCCGATGTGGGGTAAGTGTGGTGGTTGTTGTGCAACTCTTCGCCACCGATCAGGATGCCCCAGGGCGAGATGTTGGTGCTGGCGTCGTGCGCCTCAAAGTTGCGGTAGCCCCAGTAGTGGGCTGCACCGTTGATGATGCCAGCGGCAGTGACGGGAATCCAGGCCATTTGAATCGCCCAGACCGTCAGGCCCAAAAAGCCAAACAGCGCCACGTCAATGATCAGCATCAAGGCCACGCCTTGCCAGGAAAAGCGGGTGTACAGGTTGCGCTCGATCCAGTCATTGGGCGTGCCGTGACCGTAACGCTGCAGCGTTTCCTTGTTCTTGGATTCCTTGCGGTACAGCTCAGCGCCCGTGAACAAAACGGTTCTGATGCCATGCACATGCGGGCTGTGCGGGTCTTCAGCTTGCTCGCACTTGGCGTGGTGTTTGCGGTGGATAGCGGCCCACTCCTTGGTCACCTGGCCAGTGGTCAGCCACAGCCAGAAACGAAAAAAGTGCGAAGGAATGGCGTGCAGGTCCAAAGCGCGGTGCGCTTGGTGACGGTGCAGAAAAATGGTGACGCTGGCGATGGTGATGTGGGTCAGGGCCAAGGTGATCAGCACCATTTGCCACCACGAAAAATCGAACAGGCCGTGGCCCATCCAGTGAACCACCGCATCCAAAAAAGCCCAATCAGGCAAGAACATGAGTCCGTCTTTCTTCTGAAGCCTGACATCAGGCAATCAATCGATTTTAAGTTTCCTGCCCAGAAAAGGACAGAGATTTCAATCGATCAAAAAATAAAAGGATTGAAAATAATTACTTTTTAACCCAAGCCGCTGCAAAAAAACCGTCCGTGGCATGGCGATGAGGCCACAAGCGCAGAAATGTACCGCCAGATTGCTCACCCGTGGACTCATCAACCGAAAGTGCCGGGGAACACAAGCTGGCGGCGTCGGGCACTTTCAGCCGTTCAAGTTCTTGGGCCACATTGAGGGGAACAAAGTCGGGGTTGGCCGCGCTGAAGGCTTGCGCGATCAGCTCGTTTTCTTCGGGCAACATGCTGCAAGTGGCATACACCAAGCGGCCGCCCGACTTGACCATGCGCGAGGCACTTTGCAGGATAGCTTGTTGCTTCTCGGTCAACTCCTTAACAGCTTGGGGCTTTTGACGCCATTTCAAGTCGGGGTTGCGCCGCAAGGTGCCCAGTCCCGAGCACGGTGCATCGACCAGCACGCGGTCGATCTTGCCCGCCAGACGCTTGACCCGGTCGTCGCGCTCATGGGCAATGGCGGCCGGGTGCACATTGGACAGCCCGCTGCGCGCCATGCGCGGCTTGAGCGCATCGAGGCGGTGGCCAGACACATCGAACGCGTACAAGCGGCCCGTGCTGCGCATGGCCGCGCCCAGCGCCAGCGTCTTGCCGCCTGCACCGGCGCAAAAGTCCACCACCATCTCGCCCCGGTGGGCGTCCACCAACAAGGCCAAAAGCTGCGAGCCTTCGTCTTGCACTTCGATGGCGCCTCGGGTGAAGGCGTCGGTTTTTTGCAGCGCAGGCTTGCCTTGCAAGCGCAGGCCCCAAGGCGAATACGGCGTGGGTTCGGCGGCAATGCCTGCTTGGGCCAACTCTTTTTGGATCTCGCTGCGCTTGGCCTGGAAGGTGTTCACCCGCAAATCCAGCGTGCCCGGTTGCTGAAGGTGTTCGGCCAGCACCCAAAAGTCGTCGCCCAATTGAGCCTGCAGGGCTTGCGCCATCCACTCGGGCAAATTGTGGCGGTGTGGGGCCATCAGCGCGTCAGCGGGGATCGCATCGCAAGTGGCCAGCCATTGCTTTTCGGTGTCGTTCAGGGCCGAGGCCAAAAAGTCACGCGGGCCAAAAAAGCCCAAAATGGCCAGCTTGCGCTCTTTGGCACCCGAGCCGGACCGAGCCAGTTGCTCAAACAACAGCTTTTTGCGCAACACGGCAAAGGCGGTTTCAGCCAAGGTGGCGCGTTCGCGGGGCCCCAAGGCACGGTGTTCACGGAAATAGCGCGACACGACAGCGTCGGCGGGATGTTCAAATTGGAGAACCAGCCTGACCAAATCGGCGCAGGCGTCTAAAAGGGCTTTTGGATGCATAGGGCTGCATTGTCCCATCCCCGCCCCTTGTGACAGACACACATCAGGAAAGACATGTCAGAACCATTGCCACCGATGATCGAAACGCCCAAAGGGCTCTACCAACACTACAAGGGTGGTCAATACCGCGTGCTGGGCACTGTGCGCCACAGCGAAGACTTGCAGCCCATGACGCTTTACCAAGCGCTGTATGGCGAACAAGGCCTGTGGGTGCGCCCCGCCGCCATGTTTGCCGAAGTAGCCGAATTCAACGGCCAGCTTCAACCTCGCTTTACGCGCATTGGGGATTGAAAAACGCCGCCACGGCGCGCGGGTAGATCAGGTGCTCTTGGGTGAGCACCCGTACAGCCAAGTCGTCAGCGGTGTCACTGGGCAGCACCGGCACCACCGCTTGCGCCAGGATGGGGCCGTGGTCCAGATCGGACGTGACCTGGTGAACCGTGGCCCCGGCAAATTGGCAACCGGCATCGATGGCGCGCTGGTGGGTGTTCAGCCCCGGGAAAGCGGGCAACAAAGACGGGTGGACATTGAGCAAGCGCCCGGCGTAATGCGCCACAAAACCCGGCGTGAGGATGCGCATGAAACCCGCCAACACCAGCAAATTTGGGGCAAAACGGTCGATCTCGGCCATCAAGGCGGTGTCGAATGCCTCTCGGCTGGCAAAGCCTTGGTGGCTGAGCACCGCTGTGGCAATGCCCTGGGCTTGGGCCCAAGCCAAGCCAGTGGCGTCAGCCTTGTTGCTGATCACGGCCGCGACCCGCACGTTCAGCCGCTGCGCCCACTGCGCTTGCTGGGCGGCGCGCACGATGGCCGCCATGTTGGAGCCTGCGCCGGAAATCAAAATAACGATGTTTTTCATGACGCTGTGGATTATCCCTGCGCGCTCGAGGTCGAATGCTTTTTGTCGCACCAAGGACAGGCCAGAAAGCGCTGCGCATGATAAAAAGCACGGTCGTTTGATTTTGAAAGAAAACCCCATGGATTTGGCATTCACCCCCGAAGAGCTCGCGTTCCGCGACGAAGTTCACACTTGGGTCAAGGCAAACTTGCCCCCCGAGTTGTCCCACAAAGTGCACAACGCGATGCGCCTGACGCGTGATGACATGCAGGCCTGGTCCAAAATTCTGGGCAAAAAAGGCTGGCTGGGTTGGGGCTGGCCCACACAGTTTGGTGGCCCCGGTTGGTCCGCCATCCAAAAACACCTGTTTGAAGAAGAGTGCGCCTTGGCCGGTGCTCCCCGGGTGGTGCCTTTTGGCCCCGTGATGGTGGCCCCCGTGATCATGGCCTTTGGCAATGCTGAGCAGCAGCAGCGCTTTTTACCCGGCATCGCCAGCGGCGAAGTCTGGTGGAGCCAGGGCTACAGCGAACCGGGCTCTGGCTCGGACCTGGCCTCGCTGAAAACCCGCGCCGAGCGCGTGGGTGACAAATACATCGTGAACGGCCAAAAAACCTGGACCACCCTGGGCCAGTACGGCGAGTGGATCTTCTGCCTGGTGCGCACCAGCACCGAAGGCAAGCCCCAAACCGGCATCTCCTTCCTTTTGATCGACATGAAGTCGCCCGGCATCACCGTGCGCCCAATCCGCCTTTTGGATGGCGAGTGCGAAGTCAACGAGGTCTGGTTTGACAACGTCGAAGTGCCCGCCGAAAACTTGGTGGGCGAAGAAAACAAGGGCTGGAACTACGCCAAGCACTTGTTGGCCCACGAGCGCACCAACATCGCCGACGTGAACCGCGCCAAGCGCGAGCTGGAGCGCTTGAAGCGCATCGCCAAAGCCGAAGGGGTCTACGACGACCTGCGCTTCCGCGACGAAATCGCCAAGCTCGAAGTCGACATCGTGGCACTCGAAATGTTGGTGTTGCGTGTCTTGTCGGCCGAAAAGTCAGGCAAGAACTCACTCGACATTGCCGGTCTGCTCAAAATCAAGGGCAGCGAAATTCAGCAGCGCTACACCGAGCTGATGATGCAAGCTGCCGGGCCTTTTGCCGTGCCCTGCATCTTTGAAGCCATGGAAGCGGGCTGGCAAGGCAACTTCCCGGGCGGCACCATGGCCAATGCGCCCCTGGCCGCCAATTACTTCAACATGCGCAAGACCACCATTTATGGCGGCAGCAACGAAGTGCAACGCAACATCGTCGCCCAGACAGTTCTGGGTTAAGGAGACACACACATGGATTTCGATTTTTCTGACGACCAAGAACAACTGCGTGACGCGGTCCGCAAATGGGTGGGCAAGGGCTATGACTTTGACCGCCGCCGCGCCATCGTGGCTGCGGGTGGCTTTGACCGTTCCGCTTACACCGAGCTGGCCGAACTGGGCCTGACGGGTCTGTATGTGAGCGAAGAACACGGCGGTATGGGCATGGGCCCGACCGAAGCCATGGTGGCCATGGAGGAGCTCGGGCGCGGCATCGTGCTCGAACCCCTGACGCAAACCCTGATCGCCAGCGCCACCCTGCAAACCCACGCGCCCGCTGCCCTGCAAGCGGCCTGGCTGCCACGCATGGCGACAGGCGAAGCCATTGTGGTGCTGGCGCATCAAGAGCGCGCTGCGCGCTACCAACTGAACCGCTGCGCCGCTGTGGGCTCTGAATCAGGTGGCGCCTGGACTGTAAGCGGCACAAAGAGCGTGGTGGCCGTGGGCGACCAAGCCGATGCCTTCATTGTTCCTGCCATGGCCAAGGGCGCTTTGGCCTTGTTCTTGGTCGAGCGCAGCACCAGCGGCGTGAGCACCCAGGGTTACCTGACGCAAGACGGCTCACGCGCCGCCGAAGTGGTCTTGAGCCAAGCCTCGGCCCAGCTCATCACCCTGAACGGCCTGTCGGCTCTTGAAGAAGCGGTGGACATCGGCATCGCCTGCAGCTGCGCCGAAGCCGTGGGCGTGATGGACAAAACCTTGGCCATCACCGTGGACTACATGAACACCCGCAAGCAATTCGGTGTGGCCATTGCCAGCTTTCAGGCCCTGCGCCACCGCGTGGCCGACATGAAGATGCAACTGGAGCTGGGCCGCTCGATGAGCTACTACGCCAGCCTGAAATTGCACGCCCCAACCGAAGAACGCCGCCGCGCCATGGCGCGTGCCAAGTACCAGCTCGGCACCTCCATGCGTTTCATCGGTCAACAAGCGGTGCAGCTGCACGGCGGCATTGCCGTCACGGACGAGTACATCGTGAGCCACTACTTCAAAAAATTGACGCAGCTGGACATGACATTCGGCGACACCTTGCACCAGCTGGGCGAAGTGTCGGCCCGCATGCAGGAGACGGCGGGCGTGTTCGCCTGATCCGATCAACGAACTCCAGCAAGGTGGGAGGGCGGCGCGGGTCACTCCGCCTCGCGCACCCGCAAAAAAGAAGCAAAACGCGGCAAACCTGATGGCGTGCGATCTCGGAAGCGGTAAGTGACCCATGCGCCCACCGGTGGTGGGTTGCGGCGCAGCGCATCAGTCAGGCCCGAGCCCAAAGCAAAACGCTGACCGGACGGCATCTGGAGCAGTAAAGCGCCCATCATGCCCGCCAAACGGCCCTTGCCAGACTGGTAACCCACCACCAAGCCTTCCTCGTCCATCTCGGATTTGAGCTTGTACAGCGCATCGCTGCGACCAGGTTTCCAGATGGCATCGGCCCGATGCAGCATGAGGCCCTCACCCCCTTGTTGCACAGTGCTGCGCAACATGTATTGCAAAGCCCTGGCGTCTTTCACCTCATGTTGCGCCACGGGCAAAAGCCAAGGCAGATTCGCCTGGGCCAGGGCCGTCGCCACAAAACGCACCCGCTCCGCAAACGGGGCGGCATGCCCCGGTGCGTCAAACACCAAGTACTTCACCTCACGCCAGGCCGTGTCGTCAGGCTCAGACTGACGCACCACGCCCGAAAGCCTGTCAAAAGACCCACGCCCGATCCACAACTCACCATCCAACGCCATTTGGGGCAAGGCCGACAGGAACCAAGCCGGAGCCGCGATGACCCGTCCACTGCGAAAGCGCAACACCTGACCATCCCAGACCGCCCGAACACCGTCCAATTTTTCACTCACCAAAAAACCTTGCGGGGACCGTGCATGGGGCCAAACCAAGGCCAGCTGAACTTGGGTGGCCGTGGCGGCTGGGTCGGCCAGAACAGCGGGGGCCAACCAAGAGCCCCACAACAGCGCGAAAAAGACATGGCGGCGTGAAGGTAAAGCCCCCTTCGTACTGTCCTGCGCCCTCAACAAAGCCTTGTTTGGCGACACGCCGCGCCACTCCGGCTGGGTGGGTTCGCGACCGTACAACAGTGTTGGAATTTGTGTGTGCATGCAGTGTCTCCCTGAGGGCTCCAGATCACTAAATCTGGGCCTTTTGTATTCAGGAAGCCATGATGCGGTGCTTTGAGCACCCTTGCAAGCGAAACCTGCAGCCGTGCTCTCAGGCCGTCAAGCGCGAGCCCTTGGGCACATGCGCCATCAAGAAAGCCATTTGGTCACTCAGGATGCGGCGGTTGCGCAAGATGAAGTCTTCCCAAAGGCTGGGCACATAAGGCGCGTACAACAGGGGCATGCTGGCCTGCTCAGGCGTGCGGTTGCTTTTGCGGTGGTTGCAGGAACGGCAGGCGGTCACCACATTCATCCAGTGGTCAGGGCCTCGCTGGGCCAGCGGGACGATGTGCTCGCGGGTCAGTTCCGACTCGTGAAAATGCCCACCGCAATAAGCGCAAACCTGGCGGTCACGCACAAACAATTTGGTGTTGGTCAAGCCGGATCGCAAATCAAACGGGTTGATGCGCGGCACGCCTTGGGTTCCGATGATGCTGTTGACGGTGATGATGGATTGCTGGCCTGTGAGCGCGTTGTGACCGCCGTGAAAAACCGCCAACTGCTGACCCGCCTCCCAACGCACCTCGTCGGCGGCGTAATGGGTGACGGCTTGCTCCAGCGTGATCCACGATTGCGGCAAGCCTTGGGCCGAGAGTTTCAAAA
>JBIKRC010000070.1:0-7973 GCA_044349375.1 Limnohabitans sp. | reverse complement strand
TCTGCCTCAGAAAACAGCACCGCAGCCGTTCTAGAACTGGTGGCCCCAGACATGGCCATGGTCGACCATGTCATTGCCCAGCGCCTCGATTCCGGTGTGCCCTTGGTGGGAGAGGTGGCCCGCTACATCATTTCAGCTGGAGGCAAGCGCCTTCGCCCGGTCCTGCTGCTGCTCACTTGCGGCGCCTTGGGCTACACCGGTGGCCAGCGCCACAACCTGGCGGCCGTGGTCGAATTCATCCACACCGCCACCTTGCTGCACGACGATGTGGTGGACGAGTCCACCCTCAGGCGCGGCAGGCCCACGGCGAATGAACGCTTTGGCAACCCGGCCAGCGTGCTCGTGGGTGATTTTTTGTATTCACGCGCCTTTCAGATGATGGTGGACGCAGACAGCATGAGGGTGATGCAAACCCTGGCCGATGCCACCAACGTGATCGCCGAAGGCGAAGTGCTGCAACTGATGAACATGCACGACGCCTCGCTGGACGAAGAAGGCTATCTGCGCGTAATCCGCTCCAAAACCGCCAAACTGTTTGAAGCCAGCGCCCGTCTGGGTGCCATCTTGGCAGGAAGCCCAGCAGCCATTGAAGCCGCGTGCGCTGATTACGGTCAGGCCTTGGGAACTGCCTTTCAGGTGATCGACGATGTGCTCGACTACGACGGCAACACCACGGAGATGGGCAAAAACCTAGGCGATGACCTGCGGGAGGGCAAGGCCACCTTGCCTTTGATTCTGGCCATTCAGCGCGGCAACGCCTCACAAAGCCAAACCGTGCGCGAAGCCATTGAAACTGGCAGTGTTGAACGCCTGGCCGACATCGTGACCATCGTGCGCGAAACCGGGGCGCTGGCCGCCACCCGCAGCGCCGCAGCGTCAGAAGCGCAACGCGCCATTGATGCTGCGATGCAACTGCCAGACAACACTTACCGCGCTGCCATGGTGGCACTGGCTTCGCAACTGCTTGTCCGGCGCACCTGACTCCAGCACTAGACCAGGATGACCATGAACTGTTTCAAAACATCCAGATGGGTGCTGATCGCCTTGTCCAGCGTTTTGGCATTTCCTGGCCTGGCTGCGCCCAAATGGGAAGTCGTCGTTTTGAACGATCAAGGCATGTTCTACATCGATGCCAACTCCATCACGCAAGAAGCTGGCCGCAAGGTCTTGTGGAGTGCGATCGATTACAAAAAAACCCAAATGACCGCTCAAGGCCAGCCTTACCTGTCGGCCCAGACTCAATTGATGGTCAACTGCGAAGCCAAGATGGCACGCGTGATGCATTTGACGCATTACAGTGGTGCCATGTTGACGGGCAAGGTGGTCAGTCGCCAGGGCATGTTGCACGATTGGATGGACATCGATCCCACATCGGCCATCCAAAGAATCGCTCGGCGCGTCTGCTGAAGCACTTGCGGCCATGCGCTTGTCACTTTGGTGATGCATCGGGTCAATTGACTTGTGTGATAGTGATTTTTCTTCCTGTTCTGCATGGGCAGGGGGTCACAACCACAAGGAGACTTCATGCCTTTGATACCTCAAAAATGGCGCCAAATCTGCGCCTCTGGATTGCTGGGCCTGGTGACGCTTGCGCTTCACCCTGCGAGCTTGGCGCAGTCCTACCCCAGCAAACCCATCAAGATGATCGTGCCTTTCCCTGCAGGAGGCACCACCGACATTGTTGCCCGCATCGTGGCGCAAAAAATGAGCGAATCGATGGGCCAACCCGTCACGGTGGACAACCGGGGCGGAGCGGGTGGCGCGATTGGTGCCGACCTGATGGCCAAAGCGGCCCCCGATGGTTACACCATCTTGATGCACAACCTGTCGTTTCCGCTGGCCTCGGTGGCGCAAGCCCTGGCCAACCGTTCCCCCTTCAATGTGGACACCGACTTTGCAGGGGTCTCGATCGCCGTGTATGTGCCTTTTGTCTGGACGGCCAGCCCCAGCGTACCCGCCAAAGACTTGAAAGAGTTGGCCAACTTGCTGCGCAGCAACCCTGCGCTACAGTACAACTATGGCTCGACGGGCCCGGGCTCCACCATGCACGTGTTGGGTGAGGCCTTCAAAAAAGAAGGCAAAGTCAACATCACCCACATTCCGTTCAAGGGCGCAGCGCCTCTCAAGCAGGAATTGCTGGCGGGTCGACTTCAAGTCGGTGGCGATCAGTTGTCTTCCTCCCTGGCCGAGATCAAGGCCGGTACGTTGAAGGCCATCGCCACGACGGCATCCAAACGCATCCCGGGCCTGCCCGATGTGCCCACCGTCAGGGAGTTGGGCTTTCCCAACCTGGAACTGGAAGGCTGGAACGGTGTCTTTGCCCCAGCCAAAACACCCAAGGACATCATTGAACGGCTGAACAAGGAAGTGATCGCCGCGGTGCGCCACCCCGATGTGGTCAAGCGCCTGAACGACCTGGGTGCCGAAGGTGTGGGCTCAACACCGGCCGAGCAAGACGCCATGCTGCGCCGGCAGATGGACCAGTTCCGCGCCATCATCCGGGAAATGCGCCTCGAGTGAGGTCCTCAACCAAGGGGCTGCGCCCGAATCAGGCGCGGCCACCTTGGGACAACCACCACACCAGCAGCTCTGAACAATCTTTCGCATCCAGACCGCTCTGTGCGGCAGCTTCGAACTTTTGCAGGGCCAAAGCCGTCAGGGGCAGGTTTTTGCGCGTCGCAGATCCCAAGTCCAACATGGCTTGCATGTCTTTGCGCATCGTCGCCACATTGACCGTGACCTGATCACTTTTTTGCTGACTCAGGGTCTTGGCAATCATGCCACCACGCACCTTGAGCATGTTGGGCCCGCCCGATGAGTCCGTCAGAATGTCGATCACGCGCTGGGGATCGAGGCCCAGGGGTTCAACCAAAGACAATGCCTCGCCCAAGGTTTGCCAATACACCATCAAAGGCAAATTGACCGCCAGTTTCATGGTGGCGCCCGCCCCGTGCGGCCCCACATGCTCCACACGGCGGCACATCACGTCGAGCAAGGCCTGGACTTTTTGCAAGTCCTGCGCGTCGCCACCGACAAAGCCCAACAATTTGCCCTCTTTGGCGGGCCCCACGCTGCCGCCCACCGGACACTCCAGAAAACGGGCTTGGACCGCTTGCGCACGCTGGGCCATTTCTTGCGGCTTGGCTGGGCGAACGGTGCTCATGTCGATGAACACCTTGTCATGAACTTGGCCCGCGAGCAAACCCGACGCCGAACCATAAACGTCGTCGAGCGCCGCCTCATTGGTCAGCAAAGTGATGACCACATCGACCGACTCAGCCAAGGCTTTGGGTGATTCAGCCCACCGAGCCCCTGTCTCCAACAAGGGCTGGGCACGCTCAGCGGTGCGGTTCCAAACCGTCACGGGCATGCCCAATGACAACAACCGCGATCCAATCGCTGCGCCCATCTTGCCGATGCCTGCAATACCCACGTGCATGTTTGTCTCCTGTTGCCACATTGAATGGCCATGATTTTGAGGGAAGTGCGAAAGACTCACTGCAACAGAGGTCCTTGACGAGTCGCTTTTTTTAACTGTTCTCTTGACCCCGGCAAGAACCGGCAAGTCCATGGCGAGGGATTTACAAATCGCGCACCAAGCACCATGATTTGAGTTTCTTAGTATTCAAAAAATAGGTTGCATCTCATGGATTCTGCTAAAACACGACCGCCCCTGACCGGGCACGATGACGCCCCAGTGGTCAGCTACGTTCAAAAACTATTGGAAGAGGCGGTGGCGCTGAAAGCCTCTGACCTGCACTTTGAGCCTTATGAACACCAGTACCGGGTACGCATGCGCATCGATGGAGAACTGCGCGAGGTGGCCTCACCGCACATGGCCTTGAAGGACCGGTTGGCATCGCGCATCAAGGTGATGTCACGCCTGGACATTGCCGAAAAACGCCTGCCGCAAGACGGCCGAATGAAACTGCAATTGGCCCAAGGGCGGGAGTTGGACTTGCGTGTCAGCACCTTGCCCACCCTGTTTGGTGAAAAACTGGTGATTCGGGTGCTGGACTCCGCTCAGTCTCAACTGGACTTGAGCCTTCTTGGCTACGAACCCGAAGACCTCGAACGCTTGCTGGCCGCGATCCGCGCACCGCACGGCTTGGTGCTGGTGACAGGCCCCACCGGCTCGGGCAAGACGCAATCCTTGTACGCCTGTCTGAACCTGCTGAACACGCCCGAGGTGAACATCGCCACGGTGGAAGACCCCTGTGAAATCCAGCTCGAGGGCATCAACCAGGTCAATGTGCAGGACAAACCCGGCCTGAGCTTTGCCGTGGCCCTGAGGGCTTTTTTGCGCCAAGACCCGGACATTTTGATGGTGGGCGAAGTGCGCGATCTGGAGACCGCCAACATCGCCATCCAGGCCGCGCAAACCGGGCACCTCGTGCTCTCGACCTTGCACACCAACGATGCCCCAGCCACCTTGGTGCGATTGCGCAACATGGGCACAGCCCCGTACAACATCGCTGCCAGTGTGAGCCTGATCACAGCCCAACGCCTGGTGCGCTGCCTGTGCACTCACTGCAAGCGCGCGGCCAGCTTGCCCGCCGCGATTTGGCACAAAGCAGGGTGGCCGCCCAGTCTGGGCGCTGCAGACCCTGTGCCTGTGTTTGAGCCCGTAGGCTGTCCGCAATGCCACAAAGGATTTGCCGGACGAACCGGGATTTTTCAGGTCATGCCCGTGAGCGCCGAGATGCAGCAACTGGTCTTGCAAGAAGCCGGGATACAAGAGATGGCGCGCCAAGCCCGAAGCGAAGGGGTGAGCAGCTTGCGCCTGGCCGGCTTGCGCAAAGTGCTGCAAGGCATCACTTCGCTGGACGAAGTCCTGGCCGCCACACGGGAAAGCACATGAGCGCCCCGCCGTCTGCCCGCGCCACCACGGCATTTCGCTGGCGTGGTCGTGACCGACAAGGCCATGCCCAAAGCGGCCAAATTCAGGCCCTGAACGCCGACTTGGCCCGGGTAAAGCTGCGCAGGCAGGGGCTACAACAAGTGCAAGTTCAGCGCCTTTGGTGGTCGCCGCCGGACACCGTCAAAGCCAAAGACTTGGCCATCATGACGCGCCAATGGGCGGCCATGCTGCGGGCTGGCGTGCCGGTGGTGCAGGCCTTGGGCATGCTGTGCCGCAGCATGAGCGCCAAAGGCCTGGTGACCGTGATGCAACATGTGCGCGGCGATGTGGAAGCCGGCGTGGCCTTGCACGACGCCTTGGCCAAGCATCCGAAACATTTCAGCGGCCTTTATGTGCACATGGTGCAAGCGGGCGAAGCCGCCGGGATTTTGGACACGATGATGGAGCGGCTGTCGTTGACGCTGGAAAAAAACGAAGCGATGCGCTCCAAAATTCGTTCGGCCTTGATGTACCCCATCGCCGTGATGGCGGTGGCCTTGGGCATTTTGGTGCTGATCCTGGTGCTGGTGGTGCCGGTTTTTCAGGACGTGTTCCAGTCATTTGGGGCCGAATTGCCCTTGGCGACGCAAGTGGTGGTCGGCATGAGCGACGCGCTGGTGCGGGCCTGGCCAGCGGCCCTGCCCTTGGCGCTGTTGCTGCTGTGGGCGGGACAACAAAGCAGCCCGGCGGCCAGCCGTGTGCGGCAATGGCTGGCCCGTTGGTGGCTGCAATGGCCCGTGCTCGGGCCACTGTTGACCACGTCGGTGGTGGCGCGTTGGGCGCAGACCCTTTCGGCCTTGCTGGCTGCGGGTGTACCCCTGACCGAAGCCTTAGGGCCCACAGCCCAAGCATGCGATCATGCAGTTTTTGCGCGCATCACATTGCAAATCCAGCGCCGGGTGGTGCAGGGCCACAGTTTGAGCGAGAGCATGGCCCAAAGCGGGCGTTTTCCGGCGATGATCGTGCAGTTGTGCGCCACAGGTGAAGAAACCGGAGCCTTGGACAGCTTGCTGGGCAGGGCGGGTGCCCTGATGGAAAGCGAGCTCGACGACCAGGTCAATGGCCTGAGCAGTTTGCTGGAGCCGCTGATCATTGTGGTGCTCGGCGGCTTCATTGGGGCCATCTTGGTGGCCATGTACTTACCAATATTCAGTTTGGGGCAGGTTTTTTGACATGAACGACAGCGTTTTGGCACTCGGCCTGGCGGCTTTGCTGGGTTTGATGATCGGCAGTTTCCTGAACGTGGTGATCCACCGCCTGCCACTCATGCTGCAAGCGCAGTGGGATGCCCCGCTGAGCGATGCCCCGCCAGATGCGCCCCACTTCAATCTGGCAGTGCCCCGCTCGCACTGCCCCCACTGCCAGCACGCCTTGGCTTGGCACGAGAACATTCCGCTGCTGAGTTTCATTCGACTGGGCGGCCGATGCGGCCACTGCCAGGCCCCCATTGGGTGGCGATATCCGGCCATCGAACTGATCACTTGCGGTCTGTTCATGTGGGCAGCGGCCGAATACGGCTTGGGTCTTCAGGCGCTCGCCTGGGCCGGCTTTGCAGCCGCCTTGGTGGCGCTGGCCGCCATCGATGCCGACACGCGCTTGCTGCCCGACGCCATCACCCAACCCCTGGTGTGGGCGGGTCTGCTGGTTGCCAGTCTGGGCTTGACGGGCATTGGCCTGAACGAAGCTCTCTGGGGAGCTGCTGCAGGCTACTTGTTTTTGTGGACGGTGTACTGGTTGTTCAAAGCCGTGACCGGCAAGGAAGGCATGGGTCAGGGCGACTTCAAGCTGCTCGCCGCTTTGGGGGCATGGCTGGGTTGGCCCGCACTGTTGTCCTTGATCTTGATTGCCTCTTTTTCCGGGGCGCTCGGTGGCCTTTGGCTCAAGTTTCGGGATCAATTGGACGACAATGGCCAACTGGCTTTCGGGCCTTTTTTGGTGTTGGCAGGTTTGTGGGTCATGGCCTTTGGTCCCCTGCCCTGGTTTTTGATCTGAACGTCCATGACACAACGCACCTGGCGCATTGGCCTGACCGGCGGCATTGGCAGCGGCAAAAGCACCGTGGCGGGCTTTTTAGCGCGGCGCGGCGCGGCCATCATCGACGCCGATGCGATTTCTCGCAGCCTCACGGCATCGGGCGGCAGGGCCATGGCTGCCATCGCCCGAAACTTCGGTGACGACATGCTCAGTCCAGATGGCGCCATGGACCGCCAGGCCATGCGCGAGCGCATCTTCCGTGACCCGCGAGCCAAACGCCAGCTCGAACAGATCGTCCACCCTCTGGTCAGCCAGATCACGGCCGAGCAAGCGCAAGCGGCTGTGCAAAATGGTCACCGTGTCTTGGTGTTTGATGTGCCCTTGCTGGTGGAATCGGGTGAGCGTTGGCGCAAACAGGTGGACCGCGTGATCGTGGTGGACTGCGATACCGAGACCCAAAAGCAAAGGGTCCTGGCCCGCAGTGGCCTGGCCAGCGAAGAAGTCGAACGCATCATGGCTCAACAAGCCTCGCGTTCACAACGCTTGGCCTGCGCCGATACCGTTCTCTTCAATCAAGGTCTCAGTTTTGATGATCTAGATGCCCAAGTGGCTCGGGTTGCCGCCGACTTCGGGCTATGATGGCGGCACTGGAAAATGCCGCGTGATACTGTACGAATACCCATTTAATGAACGCATTCGCACCTATTTGCGACTGCAGCAGCTGTTTTCCCGCTTGGGTGAACTGGTCGGGCGCGATCAGGCTCTGGACCACCATTTCGCCTTGATCACCCTGTTTGAAATCATGGAGGTGGGGGGGCGATCGGAACTCAAGGCTGAGGTGCTCAAAGACCTCGAGCGACAAAAACAAGTTTATAGCGCGTACAGGGGAAATCCCGCTATTTCCGAAAAAGCGCTGGACGGGTTGATTGCTCAACTCGATCACCTCTTTGAAGCCCTCAATCATGTGGCCGGGAAAATGGGACAAAACTTAACGGAGCATGATTTCCTGATGGCCCTCAGAAGCCGTGTGGCCATCCCGGGGGGCACTTGCGAATTTGACTTGCCCGCTTATCACGCTTGGCAGCACCATGATGCCAGC
>JBIKRC010000069.1:0-8034 GCA_044349375.1 Limnohabitans sp. | reverse complement strand
GTTCATTTTGAGCTTTGAGGGCAGTGGCTGGTACCAGCGCAAAATTTTTCTGCCCTTGCTGGTGCTTGGCTTGGGCGCACTGGCCTATCTGCCCACACAGGCGATTGACAAACTTCCGTTCTTACTGTTGCTGAGCATCAACCTGACGGCATTTTTTGCCGTCTGTATGGTTTGCCATGGTGAACTTGCACGCTTACAGCCTCACCCCAACCACCTGACCGGTTACTACTTGATGCTGGCAGTAGGCGGGGTGGCTGGGGGATTTTTTGTCGGTGTCATTGCCCCTTATTGGTTCAATAGCGACTACGAATTGTCCATAGGCATTGTGCTCACTGGATTGGTTGCCACCCTTGCGATCGTTCGAAAAAAAAATTTTTCACGTCCAGTGTGGAGGTGGGTGTCGATTGTTTTTTCGGTAGAAATATTGCTGGCACTGACTGCGATTCGTGTTGTCGACCATCGGAACAAAATCAATGGCGCTGACGTGACGGCGCGTAATTTTTACGGTACCTTGCGAGTCTTCAGCAACGCACAGGAAGGGCTCCGCACCATGGTTCATGGACAAATCATCCATGGGCTGCAAAACACTGCGCCAGACAAGCTGGATCTGCCCACCACCTATTACAGTCCGGAGGGCGGCGCAGGCAAAGCACTGCAGATAAAAGCCGAACAGGGGCCGATTCGCGTGGGTGTCATCGGTCTGGGTGTGGGCACTTTGGTGAGCTATGGGCGCAAGGGCGATTACTTCAGGCTTTACGAGATTGACCCGCTGGTGGTTGAGATTGCCCGCAATCATTTCAGCTTTCTCTCGCGGACGACAGCGACCACCGAAATTGTTCTGGGTGATGCACGCTTGCAGTTGGAGAAAGAAACTGATCAGCGCTTCGACGTTCTGGTGGTCGATGCCTTTTCGGGCGACTCTGTGCCCATTCATTTGCTCACACTCGAGGCATTTGCCCAGTACTTCAGGCATCTCAAGCCTGACGGCACTTTGGTGGTGCACATTTCCAACCGATTTTTGAACTTGCAACCTGTCGTCAAGACGGCGGCTGACCACTTCAAAAAGGATGCTCGCCTGGTGTTTTCGGAGGGTATTTCTGAGACATCGGCCTTTCCTTCGAGATGGGTGCTGATCAGCAGTGATCCTGCTTTTTTCAAAGACCCAAGGCTGAGCAGTGCTGCAAAGATCGAGCACCCGAGCAGGTTTCAAACATGGAAAGACGACTACAGCAGCATCTTTTCCATCCTGAATTAGAGGGCGAGACACACGGCACATTGGCCACAGCGACGTCTGTGGCATGTGCGGCCGCCACGAGTTGTACAGCGGCAAAGGCACCCGGCTCTTTGTGTTGACCAAATAAATCGGTGCGATTCGACGAATGTGTTTATGCTGTCAATAACCCCGAAAGGAAGTTCAATGTCAAACCCAGGTCAGTGCCCAGTGATGCACGGCGGCATCACCACCACAGGTCAATCCAACATGGCGTGGTGGCCCAAAGCCCTCAACCTCGATATCTTGCATCAACACGATACCAAGACCAACCCCATGGGGCAGAGCTTCAACTACCGCGAAGAAGTCAAAAAATTAGACGTCAAAGCGCTGAAAAAAGATTTGACAGCCTTCATGACCGACAGCCAAGACTGGTGGCCTGCTGACTGGGGTCACTACGGTGGCTTGATGGTTCGTATGGCTTGGCACGCCGCGGGCTCATACCGCGTGGCCGATGGTCGTGGCGGTGGCGGCACGGGCAACCAGCGCTTTGCACCCCTGAACTCTTGGCCAGACAACGTCAATCTCGATAAAGCACGCCGATTGTTGTGGCCCATCAAAAAGAAGTACGGCAACCGCCTCAGCTGGGCCGACCTGATCATCTTGGCAGGCAATGTGGCTTATGAATCGATGGGCTTGAAAACCTATGGTTTTGCCTTTGGCCGCGAAGACATTTGGCACCCCGAGCAAGACGTGTATTGGGGCTCTGAAAAAGAATGGTTGGCCTCTAACCGGTACGAGGGTGACAACCGCGAACAATTAGAAAACCCCTTGGCCGCTGTCGAAATGGGTTTGATCTATGTGAACCCCGAAGGCGTCCACGGCCAGCCCGACCCCCTGAAAACAGCACAAGATGTGCGCGTCACCTTTGCCCGCATGGCCATGGATGACGAAGAAACTGTGGCCCTCACCGCAGGCGGCCACACCGTGGGCAAATGTCACGGCAATGGCAAGCCTCAAAACTTAGGCCCAGAACCTGAAGGTGCGGATGTGGTTGAGCAAGGCTTGGGTTGGATGAACCACACCAGCCGTGGCGTTGGTCGCAACACCATGTCCAGCGGCATCGAAGGCGCTTGGACCACCAATCCCACCCAGTGGGACAACGGCTACTTCTACCTCTTGTTCACCTACGACTGGGAGCTCAAAAAGAGTCCCGCTGGCGCATGGCAGTGGGAGCCCATCAACATCAAGGAAGAAGACAAACCTGCCGACGTGGAAGACCCCAGCATTCGCTCTAACCCCATCATGACCGACGCTGACATGGCGATGAAGATGGATCCCGAGTACCGCAAAATCTCGGAGCGCTTCTACAAAGACCCAGACTACTTCTCCCAAGTCTTTGTGCGTGCGTGGTTCAAACTCACCCACCGCGACATGGGACCGAAGGTGCGCTACATCGGCCCTGAAGTGCCGCAAGAAGACCTCATCTGGCAAGACCCCATTCCTGCTGGCACATCCAACTACGACGTGGCGGCTGTCAAAGCCAAAATCGCCGCCAGTGGTTTGAGTGTGAGTGACATGGTCGCCACCGCTTGGGACAGCGCCCGCACCTACCGAGGCTCTGACATGCGTGGCGGTGCCAACGGTGCCCGCATTCGCTTGGCTCCTCAAAAAGATTGGGAAGGCAACGAACCCGCACGTTTGGGCCAAGTGCTTCAGGTCTTGGAAGGTATTGCCAAAGACAGCGGTGCCAGCGTGGCCGATGTGATTGTGCTGGCCGGCAATGTGGGCTTGGAAAAAGCCATTCAAGCCGCAGGCTTTAACGTGGCCGTGCCGTTCATGCCAGGGCGTGGCGATGCCACACAAGACATGACTGACGCTGAATCATTTGCTGTACTTGAGCCCATCCATGATGGTTTTCGCAACTGGGTGCAAAAGAACTACGTGGTCAGCCCCGAAGAACTCTTGCTCGACCGCGCACAGCTCATGGGGCTCACCGCGCACGAAATGACAGCATTGATGGGTGGCATGCGCGTCTTGGGTACCAACCACGGCGGCTCCAAGCATGGTGTGTTCACCGACCGTGTAGGTGTGTTGACCAACGACTTTTTTGTGCACCTCACCGACATGGCGTACGAGTGGAAGCCGACTGGCCGCAACGGCTACGACATCTGTGATCGCAAAACAGGTCAAGCCAAGTGGACGGCTTCGCGCGTGGATTTGGTCTTTGGCTCTAACGCCATCTTGCGTGCCTATGCTGAGGTGTATGCGCAAGATGACAACCAAGAAAAGTTCATCAATGACTTTGTGGCGGTTTGGACCAAGGTGATGAACGCAGACCGATTTGATCTGCACTGACCCTCGCTAGGATGGGGTCATTTGGACTCAGATGCGGCGGGTTTAATCGTAAGCGTCCGGCCTGATCTTGCCCCTAGGGGCAGGAGCAGTTCATATGTGGATGCTCTCAAGCTTGGTTTTTCATTTCACTCGCCACCGCCCCGGCCAGATAAATTACCGCCCTGAAGAATTTGGGATGACTATTGGATTGAAGCAGGTGCCAGTGCTCTTGTAATGGAGGCTTCGCCTCGGCCATGAATTGCCGGGTCATATTTTGAAACAGTGTCTTTGCGAGCGGTTACCAACAGTTGGTTGGTAATTTGGATGGGATTGGCTTTGGAAAACTTACTAGACAAAATGGCAGCATAGCCGCTCACTATGGGTGCTGCAAAAGAGGTGCCGTAAAGCTCAGTTTTATGACCTTCAACACCCACCACCAAAAATTGGTTTTGAACAGTCGTGTTGCTACCCGCCACGTTGGAATAGCTGGCCATGGTAGCAAGTGCCGAAGGGGATCCATTGTTGTCAAGCGCGCCGACAAATAAGGCTGATTGCGCGCCAATGAGGCTCTTGTTGAGGTAGTCCACTTCGCCATACTGATCAGGTTGGCCCACTGCGGTACCGAATTCGTTGCCTGCGGCTTTTGAGACAACGGCTTGACCTTTAAACGCATAACCAATGATTGAGGATTCTTGACGAGACCATTGGAATGCGCTTTTGCCAGAAGGCGCCATTATCCCGTAGCTAAGATTAAGCACATTGAAGCCAGTTGAAAGCGACACCTTTGTGTCCTTCATAAAGTCATGCGAGCGCATCGTTGCTTGCGGGGCGATGAGATTGGCCTGAAGCCGAGTCCACTGGCCATGGCGGAGCAACCGAGTTTTGCCATTGAGCTTGCCATAAAAGAGATCATTGCTTTTAAAGTCGTCCACCGATTTGATGGTGACGCCCAAGCCTTGATAACCTTGACGCCAAGCGTCGCCAACCTCTTGGCTCATCCATGATTGGACTGCGGGTTGCGCCAACACTTGGCCGGTTGCCAGCAAAGCTGCGGCTAATGTGAATGTGATGCGTACTGTTTTCATTGCCAATCCTTCTTTCTTAGGTTTCAAAAATTCCTCACGTACCGCAAGCCAATTAGCAAACGGTCACGTGGGGCCTCATTCAACAGGTACTGGAGAGTTTCTTCTGGCGGTAGATGGGTTGCTGCAAGACGGCAATTGACAGTCTGCATGCCCCCAATGTTCCCGAAATCGGCCAAACAGGTTTTTTCTCTGAGTCGCCCCCCCAATCGAGTGGTCGCCCTGAGTGACCAAGCGCTTTGATTACTCAAGGGCTGCTCAAATAAAAAACCAAGTTGTAGACTGGGAGCGATGCGGTATTTGGGCCCACGCTCACCAGTGCCCCCTCCCCAAATCAAACCTAATTGAGGATTTATTTGGGTTAGCCATGTCAGTTGAAGCTCTTGCCAATCCGTTTTGTACCAGTGGCTAAAACGCACCAATTCACCGTTGGACAGATTAAATTGTTGGCTTCGAAATCCGCTCACTTCGCGGGACAATGCTGAGCTTTGCTGTACGCCAATCAAATGGGTTGTTTGTGTCGACGGAGACATGAATCCCTTTAAGCCTTGATCTGGCAAACCATGGGCATTCACAAGTCCGACCATACTTTGGCAACAGGCAAAAAAGACTGCCGTTGCGTACGAGTTGATGTGTTGTTTCATGCTTCCAATTGAATCGCACTTCAACACGCTTATCCATAGGTCGCTCATGTTTTCTGCGCCCGAATGTGTGCAGTAATACCACTTTTGGCAAAAATATCGACTTGCCCAGTGGCGCAACATGCTGTCTGCTATTTCTCAAGGCCTAAAAAATGATCCAGGCGGCAGTGGGCATGGGTTTCAGGCAAGGGTAGAGTCCCTTGAATCGGTTAGGCACGGCGTGAAGGAAGCGTCAGCGTGGCTTGGGAGCTTCCCGCATGGCCTGTTCCAGCCCGTGGAGCACGCTGTGAGGCGTCATGTGACCAATGCCTGATGGCGGTGCTGGCCAGTGGCGCACTTATATGTCAGATGCACTTTTGTTGATTGAAAACTGGTCCAGGATAAAGATTTTGCGCTTTTCAAGTCGGATACAACCACGCAACTGTAAATCCTTCATGACCCGGGTAACCATCTCACGCGACGCACCAATTATTCGGGCAATTTCCTGCTTTGATGGGGGATTGAGCACGACTGAACTACCGTTCACTAATTCAGACTCATCCATCAGCAGACGGGCAACACGGCCATAGACATCGATCAAAGCCAAACTTTCAATTTTGCGATCTGCAACACGCAAACGCTTGACGAGATTGTTGACAATGACCATCGCTAATTCGAAGTTTTTCTGAAGAGCAGCCAAGAAACCCGCCTTCGAGAGCTGAAGCATATGACATGGTTCAATCGTTTCAACACTGGCAGAACTTGGCTGCCCGTCCAGCAAACCCATCTCACCAAAAAAATCGTTCTTGCCGAGAAAGGCAAGAATCACTTCGCGGCCTTGTTTATCTTTGATCAGTATCTTCACCCTTCCAGAAACGATTAAATACAATGCATTGGTCTGCTCTCCCTCTCGCAAAATATAATCGCCACGAGAGTAGCGACGGTGTTGCAGACATGGGTGGAGCAGTCGCAACTGTTCATCGCTCATCGAAGAAAACAACGGAACTGATTTTAGGAGGACTGCATCCATCGCATTGTGTAAAAAAGAATTGACTAGGTAATGTTACTAGCTTCTCACAAAATTGGCATTCGCTTAAAACTTGGCACATTTCAATGTGGCAGGTTGACACTACCCCTCAACTCATAGGCTCTGGGTTGGCTCGCCCGCCCCCGTGCCAGAATGATTTCCTGCACCGACCTGACCCGTCACCCATGCACGAGCCGCTGTTCACCGATGATGCTCAACGGGCCACCACAAATGGGTGACTGCAAAGTTAAAAACGCCCGATCTGTGCCAATATTTTCTCGCGTCGCTGGTTAAAATGCTCACCCGCTATGGGCAGCAGGTAGCGGTAGATCGCAATCATCATGCCCAGCAAGATGAGCAATACAGGATAGGCCCAAAGATAAAGTGATTCCGTTTGCCGATGGTTGATGAGGACAAAAAGCGGTGACGTGCCCACAAGGTTGCCCAAAAACCCAGCCAGCGACACCGCCAGAGATTGGCGACTGCGCCGGTTCAGGTTGGCGTCGGTGCTGACAGGGAAATAGATAGACAAGAATAGACCCAAGATCAGAGTCAGAGGAATGACCAGGCTGACTCCGAGAGAGACCAAGAAATAGTCTTGCACGCTGACCTTGCCAATATAAAGTGCATAAAACAACGTGCTGCCCAGTCCGGCCAAGCCGATCACCAGCGCATGAACCTCTGCTTTGGCCCGCAATATAGACACGGGCGTGATGGGTGCAGCGAGCAATTGGTATAAACCTTGGCCATCTTCGGCAAACATATTTTGGGTAAAGGTGGTCGCCATCAACAGGGCTGCATAGGTTGCTAACACCGCCATCAACCAAGCATCGATGTTTTGACCAAAGAAAAATACAAACATGTCATGTGCGGAAAACAATCTGAACATCACCATCAATACCAAGGGGACAGCCAGCAGCAGTCTGGCGCGCGGATTGCGCCAAAGTGCCAGAGCTTCACGACGGACTAAAGCCGCATGGGTATTGCGAGCATTCAGAAAAATCTCTTGCATCGCATTGTTTGATTCGCTGTGGCTGGATTTGCCGTGCTGTGAGTGACTCAACAGAATCTGGGCTGTGAATAAACCGACTGCAGCCAACAACAACATGGCAAGGGCATCGGCCATGGCTGCGAGTGGTCGACCATCATGCAAGGCCCGTAAAGCTTCTCCCAAATAACCTGTCGGCACCCTGGAAAACGTGTAAGCGATTTGGGCATATTCCTGTAATTCCAAGCCAAGTTTGGCACTGCCGTCGGCGTTTTCCAGGTACAGCCAGCTGGTGTCCACGGGTGGGAGCAGCGTTCCCAACACAATCAGCGTGATCAATACGGAACCCAAAGCTTGCCCGCTGCGGTGTGAGCGCAAGATATCTCGCATCCAATACAAGGCAACCTGGCCCCAACCTGCGCACAGTGCAATGAAGGCCAGAAACAAAAACGGAACCATGAACACATCGCTGCTGACATGGCAGCTGGTATATCCCACCACAGCGCCGATGATTGGCGCGAACATGAAAAAACCAACCGGGCGCAGAAGGCCAGTCAACGTAGAGGCGACCAGCAAACGGCTTGTCGAAATTGGGTAACTTTGGTAGCTGCGACTTTCGCTCGCATCTTCAACCCCTGCCGAAAGCACCGGCCAGGTGATCCATTGCATCGCGGTCACGAAACACAGCAAGTTGAGATAGAACTGACTGACTTCGATAGACACTGAAATCGAAGGGTGTGTTATGAACAAATAGCTCAAGAGACCAATGG
>JBIKRC010000068.1:0-8065 GCA_044349375.1 Limnohabitans sp. | reverse complement strand
GTGGCCATGGTGCAGCTGGGGGTGGCTGCGCCGCGCCTGGAAAAGGTGCTCAAGCGCTGGAGCCAGCAGCTGCTGGACCAGCCCGCCACTCAAGCGTTTTTGGCCCGTGGTAAGCGCACGGTGTGATTTGTTCAATCCTTCTTTGAAAGGCCTTGCCATGAATTACCAAGACATCCTCTACAACGTCGAGCACCGCATCGCGACCATCACCTTGAACCGGCCGAACAAGCTCAACGCCTGGACCAACGTCATGGAGCGCGAGGTGCGCGAGGCCATGGACGCCGCCGCCGCAGACGACGGCGTGCGCGCCATCGTGCTCACGGGTGCGGGGCGGGGCTTTTGTGCCGGGGCCGACATGGATTTGCTCAAGGGCCTGGACCCGAGCGACATCACCGCAACCACCTGGACAAAACCTTTTGATGTGAACCAGCGGCTGGATTACCAGACGCGCTATGGGTATTACCCGGCGATCCCTAAGCCGGTGATCGGCATGCTCAACGGCGCAACCGCAGGCATTGGGCTGGTGCACGCCTTGTATTGCGACATCCGGTTTGCGGCGGACAACGCGGTGTTCACCACCGCGTTTTCTAGGCGCGGCTTGATCGCCGAGCATGGCCTGAGCTGGATGCTGCCGCGCATTGTGGGCCACGCCAACGCGATGGACTTGCTGCTGTCGGCCCGCAAGGTGATGGCCCCCGAGGCGCAGGCCATGGGCTTGGTCAACAAGGTGTTTGCGCCCGACGCTTTGGCCGCTGCAACCTATGCCTATGCGCGCGATTTGGTGGACAACGTGTCGCCGCGTTCGATGGCGGTGATCAAGCGCCAACAGTACGACGCGCCGTTTCAGACGCTGGCAGAAAACACCCGCCAAGCCAACGTGGAGATGGCCCGCAGTTTTGCGAGTGACGACTTTCGCGAAGGGGTGGCGCATTTCATGGAAAAACGCGCACCGCAATTCACTGGCAACTGAGGCTCAAGGGTTGCCCCCGACTCACTTGTTGAGTGTCATCAACGGGATGTCTTTGGCCACGGCCAGCTTGTCGAGTTGAGCGCGAGTCTGGCTAGCCAAAAACGTTTCGATGGCTTTGCGGGTGGCGGGTTTGAACAGGTCCTTGATCGGGTGGGTCAGTTGGACGCCTGCGGCTTCGCACAGACTCAGCGCAAAGTGCGGCTCCAGGGCTGCCACGGCCACGCGGCCGTTTTTGCAGGCATAGATGCGGTAGCCCGCGTGGGCACCGCCCACCGCACCGTCGGGCGTGGTCATGCGCAGTTGGCGGGGCAGGGCCAGCCAAGCGGCGGCATCGGACAAAGCCACTTCATGCCGCGAGCCTTTGCCGGTGCTCTTGAGTGAGATGACCGCTTTGAGCGTGGCTTCGCTGGCCATGAGCGCGCCGCCCATGTCGGCAAACAAACTCGGGGGGAGGTCCATGCCGTTGACCAAGCCAACTTCGGCTTGGTAGGTCAAATCGTGGCCGGGGATTTCGGCCAGCGGGCCGGGTGCGCCCACCACTTCGATCAGGCTGAGCGCGGGGTATTGTTTGCGAAGCGACTTCCAGCTCAGGCCCAACTTGGTCAGCGCCGAGGGGCGGAATGAGGTCAGCAGCACATCGGTCTTGGGCAACAGCTTGTGCATCGCAGCTTGCCCCGCTGCAGTTTTGAGGTCCAGGGTGTGGTGTTTCACGCCCTTGTGCATCAGCGCATAACCATCGGGCGTGTAGTGCTGCATCGGGTCGCCTGAAGGCGGGTTGACCTTGGTGCAGCTGGCACCCATTTGCGCCAGGCGCATCAGGGCCGCAGGGCCGGGCAGGTTGAGGGCCAGGCTGACGACGCGAATGCCGCGAAGGGGTTGTGAGGATGACATGCGAAAGCCTTCAAATTGTGACCCGCGATTATGTGCAAGGCATTGAAGTGGCACTGTCACCTGTGCGGAAAAGGGAGACAGCACACGAGATTCAGACGCCAAAATTGCGCAAAGTTGCTTCGATGGCTGCGGCCGTGGCCACGGGTTTTTCCATGGGGAACAGGTGAGAGCCGTCAAGCATCATGATGCGGCCTTTGACGACTTGGTGTGTCAGGTCGGTGCCGGCTTGGCGCATTTCTGCCGAATGCGTGCCGCCGATGAAGGCGGCGGGGCATTTGAGGGGTTTGCGCTTGAGCAGGCTGTCGAGTTTGTGCGGCAGGCCGTTGTAAATCGCGGTTTCGATGTCGCGGTCAAAACTGAGCACGCGCTGGCCCTCTTCGTCGTGGGTGCCGTGTTCGATGTAGTCGCGCAAGACTTGCGGGTCCCAGCGGGCAAAGGATTTTTTGTGCGCAAAACTCTCCAGCGCTGCCTGGGCGTTGGGCCAGTGGTGGCGGCGTTTTTGGCTGATGCGCCCGGGTGAGAGTGCGCCGATCAAGGGGGTGCGTTTGGCCAGGCCCAAGGTGGTGGCGCGCCAGCCGCCCAGCACGGGCGAGTCGACCAGCACCACCCCGCGCGCCAGCTCGGGGTGGCGGGCGGCGCACATCAGGCTCAAGATGCCACCCAGTGAATGCCCGACCAAAAAGGCAGGGTCGCCAGAGCCTTGCTTTTCATGCGCAAAGTCGGCCAGCTGCTGCACCAAGTGGGGCCAGTTGTTGGTGACGGGGTACTTGGGGTCATGACCAAACTTCTCGATGGCATCGACCTGAAAGCCGCGCTGGCGCAGGTTGTCGAAAAGCACGCGGTATGTGCTGGCCGGGAAACTGTTGCCGTGCGAGAAGATGATGCGGGGTGAGGTCTGCATGGATTTAATTTTTGGGCAGCAGGCGCTGCAAGGCATACAGGGCGTCCAGCGCTTCGCGGGGACTGAGTGCATCGGGGTTGATCTGGGCCAGCGCCACTTCGATGGGGCTGGGGCCGGTGGCTTCGGATTCGGGGGGCGCGGCAAACAGGTCGACTTGCTGGCGGCTTTCGTTGGCACCGGCTTCCAGCGCACTGAGTGCATGCCGGGCGTGGTTGAGCACCGCAACAGGCATGCCCGCGAGCCGCGCCACCTGCACGCCATAGCTTTTGCTGGCGGGGCCGGGTTGCAACTCGTGCAAGAACACAATCGACGCGCCAGACTCGGCCGCGCTCACATGCATGTTGACGGCGGCGGTGTGCGTGGCCGGGAATTCGGTCAACTCGAAGTAGTGCGTGGCAAACAGCGCAAAGGCTTGCGTTTTGTTGTGCAGGTGCGTGGCGATGCCGCTGGCCAGGGCCAGGCCGTCAAAGGTGGAGGTGCCGCGCCCGATCTCGTCCATCAGCACCAGGCTGTGGGGCGTGGCGCTGTGCAAGATTTGCGCGGCTTCGGTCATCTCCAGCATGAAGGTCGATTGGGCGTTGGCCAGGTCGTCGGCCGCGCCGATCCGGGTGTGGATGGCGTCGATGGGGCCGAGGCGGCAGCGGCTGGCGGGCACGTGGCTGCCGATGCTGGCCAAAAGCACGATCAATGCCACTTGGCGCATGTAGGTCGATTTGCCGCCCATGTTGGGGCCGGTGATGATCTGCAAACGCTGTTTGGTGCCGAGCAGCGTGTCGTTGGCGATGAAGCTGGCACCCGACATTTGGGCCAGCCGCGCCTCGACCACCGGGTGGCGGCCTTGGCGAATTTCGATGCAGGGTTCTTTGGTGAACTCGGGGGCGCACCAGTTGAGGGTGAGCGAACGCTCGGTCAGTGCGCACAGCACGTCCAGGCTGGCCATGGCCTGCGCCAATTCGGTGAGCGCGGGCACAAAGGGCTGCAACTGGTCGAGCAGGCCTTCATACAGCCACTTCTCGCGGGCCAATGCGCGCTCTTGCGCCGACAGGGCCTTGTCTTCAAAGGTTTTGAGCTCGGGCGTGATGAAGCGCTCGGCGTTTTTCAGGGTCTGCCGGCGGCGGTAGTCATCGGGCACTTTGTCGAGTTGCCCTTGCGTGACCTCGATGTAAAAGCCGTGCACCTTGTTGAACTGCACCCGCAGGTTGGCGATGCCGGTGCGTTCTTTCTCGCGGGTTTCCAGGTCGAGCAAAAACGCATCGCAGTTGGTTTGAATGCCTCGCAATTCGTCCAGCTCGGCGTCCAGGCCGTCGGCGATGATGCCGCCGTCGCGCACCAGGGCAGCGGGCTCTTCGAGCAGGGCCATGCGCAGCAGCTCGGCGCAATGAGTCGGCGGTGTGAGCCAACGTGCCATGCCCGCCAGCAAGGTACCGGGCTCGGGGTTGAGTGCCTGCAATTGGGTCGACAGCGAGGCCGCACGCGCCAGCGCGTGGCGCAGGGCCACCAGCTCGCGCGGGCGCACCTGACGCAGCGCAGTGCGGGCGGTAATGCGCTCCACATCGCTGGCACCTTTGAGTTGTTCGCGCAGACCGCTCCATGCGCCAGCGCCGCTCTCGCCGCGCAACACGGCTTGGGCTTGCAGGCGTTGCTGCGCCACTTGGCGGTCACGCGGCGGGCTGAGCAGCCAGCTTTTCAGCAGGCGGCTGCCCATCCCGGTCATGCAGGTGTCGAGCAGGGCAAAAAGCGTGGGTGAATCCGATGCGCTTTCGCCGCGCAGGGTTTGCGTCAGCTCCAGGTTGCGGCGTGTGCTGGCGGGCAAATCGATCAGCGCATCTGAGCGCTGCACCTGCACCCGCTGCACATGCGGCAGGCTGCGGCCTTGGGTGTGTTCGGCGTAAGTGAGCAGGGCGGCGGCGGCGGCGTGCGCGTCTGGCAAGGTGTCGGCGCTCCAAGCGGCGAGTGACGCGGCTTGCAGTTGCTCCAGCAGCTTGCGCTGGCCCAGACCCGCGTCAAACTGAAAATCGGGCCGCAAGGCGAATGACCAGCTGCCCCGGCCTGCGGTTTTGAGGCCGCGCAGTTTTTGCTCAAAGGTGGGTGTCATGCCCGCGCTGGCCAGCAGTTCGCTGGGCGCGATGCGGTCGATCCAGTCGGCCAATTCATCTTGCGCGCATTCGGCCAGGAGCACCACGCCTTGCGTGACGCTCAGCCACGCCAGGCCGCAGCGGTTTTTGCCCGCTTGGTGCACGGCCAGCAAGATGGCTTCGCTTTTGTCGGAGAGCAGCTCGGTGTCGGTGAGCGTGCCGGGGGTGACCACGCGCACCACTTTGCGCTCCACCGGGCCTTTTGAAGTGGCCACATCGCCCACTTGTTCGCAAATGGCGACCGACTCGCCCAGCTTGATCAGCCGGGCCAGGTAAGTTTCCATCGAGTGAAAAGGCACGCCCGCCATGAGCACGGGCTGTCCAGCCGATTGGCCCCGGCGCGTGAGGGTGATGTCCAGCAGTCCTGCGGCTTTTTCGGCATCGCCAAAAAACAGCTCGTAAAAGTCGCCCATGCGGTAGAACACCAGCGTGTCCGGAAACGCCGCCTTGATGCCCAGGTATTGGGCCATCATGGGGGTGTGCCCAGAGTAGTCAGAGGGCTTGGGGGCGGGAGAGGTGTCGTTTGGCATCAAGGGCTGGGCCGACTCGGCAAGGGGTCACCGGGGCAGGGTGCAAGGGTGGGGCTGCGCTGATTTTATTCGGCGCGAGGGGGACGGGTGACCTGAACTTGGTGAACGAAAGTTTTGGGCGCAAGCAATGTTTAGAAAAACCACAGGCCTTGATGGCCCTGGCGCTGCTTTTTGACGTGATGAGGGGCAGCGCCAGGCAAGGTCTTTGGGGGCTCATTTGCATTTACTTACAATGCCAGCTTGTTCACTATCAGGGCTCAGTCGAGCCCGTTGTATGGAAATAGCGATACTTTTTGCCCTCATCTGTCTGAACGGTGTGTTTGCCATGTCCGAGATTGCCTTGGTCACGGCCCGTAAAGCCCGGCTCCAGAAGCTTATTGATGAGGGCGACAGCGGTGCAGCAGCGGCTGTCAAACTGGGCGAAGACCCCACGCGTTTTTTGTCCACCATCCAGATCGGCATCACCTCCATCGGAGTTTTGAACGGTATCGTGGGTGAGGCCGCTTTGGCTGCCCCGATGGCCTTGTGGCTGGTGTCTTTTGGTGTGCCCAACGGCTACGCCAGCTTCGCAGCCACGGGCATTGTGGTGTTGACCATCACCTATTTTTCGATCGTGGTGGGCGAGTTGGTGCCCAAGCGCATCGGCCAGTCTTACCCCGAAACCTTTGCCCGCTTGGTGGCCCGGCCCATCAACTTTTTGGCGCTGGCGACCAAGCCCTTCGTGATTTTGCTGTCGGCCTCCACCCGCGCTTTGCTGCGCCTGATGGGTGTGAAAGAGACCAAGGGCACGCCCGTGACGGAAGAGGAAATCCACGCCATGCTGGTGGAAGGCACTTCGGCTGGCGTGATCGAATCGCACGAGCACACCATGGTGCGCAACGTGTTTCGACTGGATGACCGGCAAATTGGCTCGCTCATGGTGCCGCGTGCCGACATCGTGTGCCTGGATGTGGACGACTCGTTTGAGGACAACCTGCGCCACATTGAAGAGTCGGACCATGCCCGCTTTCCGGTGGTGCAAGGCGGCATAGAAAACATCCTGGGCGTGATCAATGCGCGCCAGTGGCTTGCGCGTGCCCTGAAGGACAAATCGCAGTCGCTGCGCGAGCAAGGGCTGCAAAGCCCGTTGTATGTGCCCGAAACCATCACCGGCATGGAGTTGCTGGACAACTTCAGGCTGTCCGATGTGCACATGGCGTTTGTGATCGACGAGTACGGCGAAGTGCAGGGCATCATCACGCTGCAAGACCTGATCGAGGCCATCACGGGCGAGTTCCAGCCGCGTGACCCTGAAACCTCTTGGGCGGTGCAGCGCGAAGACGGCAGCTGGCTGCTGGACGGCCACATTCCCGTGCCCGAACTCAAGGACCGCCTGAACCTGGACACCGTGCCCGAAGAAGAGCGCGGCCGTTACCACACGCTCAGCGGCATGATCATGCTGCTGACCGGTACTTTGCCTAAGGTGGCTGATGCGGTGGAGTGGGAAGGCTGGAAGCTGGAAATTGTGGACATGGACGGCCGGGCCATTGACAAGGTGCTGGCCATGCGCTTGCCGCCTGTCGACCCTGAGGGCGAGTCCGAAGGGATACTGTTGCTGGGCAGCTGATAGGCCAGCGGCCACAAAAAAAAGCACCCGGCGAGGGTGCTTTTTTTCGTGGCAAAGGGCCTGCGGCCCGCTTAAAAAGGCGCGTCCTTGCGCTCTTCCTTGGCCTCGCTGCTGTCGTCGCTGCTGGCTGGGGCCGCATCACCTTCGGCGTCGGGGTTGTGCGTGTCGCCAGTGCGTTCACGGCTCAGGGCGTCCACGGCAGTGCGCACGTTGGCCTTGTCACCCGCGCTGGCGAATTTGCTGTACTTGCCCAAGATGCTGACCAGTTGGCCATAAATGCGGGGCGCACCGGCCAGGCATTCTTTTTGCTCCAAAAAGTCGGCTTCGCCCGTGAAGTTGCCAATCAGGCCACCGGCTTCGGTGACCAAGAGCGAGCCCGCAGCCACGTCCCAAGGGGACAGGCCGGTTTCAAAGAAACCATCGGTGAAGCCTGCAGCCACGTAGGCCAGGTCCAGGGCCGCAGCGCCTGGGCGGCGCAACCCGGCGGTGCGTTGCATCACGTCGCCCATCATGCGCAGGTACTGGTTGAAGTTGTCGCCCTTACGGAAAGGGAAGCCCGTGGAAATGATGCACTCTTCCATGCGAATGCGCTTGCTCACGCGCAGACGGCGGTCGTTCATGAACGCGCCACGGCCTTTGGTTGCGGTGAACAGGTCGTTGCGGGTGGGGTCGTAAATGACGGCTTGTTCGATCTTGCCGCGCACTTGCAGGGCAATGCTCACGCAATAAACAGGGAAGCCGTGGATGAAGTTGGTCGTGCCGTCCAGGGGGTCGATGATCCAGATGTGGTCAGCGAGCGGGTTGCCGAATTCGCGGCCGGACTCTTCGGCCAGGATGCCGTGGTCGGGGTAGGCGGTCAGCAAGGTCTCGATGATGATTTTTTCGCTGGCGTGGTCGACTTCGGTCACAAAGTCGTTGACCTGCTTTTGCGAGATGCGAACCGCTTCAACGTCGAGCGCGGCACGGTTGATGATGGCGCCAGCGGCGCGCGCAGCCTTGATGGCCACGTTGAGCATGGGGTGGAGATTGGAC
>JBIKRC010000067.1:0-8098 GCA_044349375.1 Limnohabitans sp. | reverse complement strand
CACCTTGCCCAACGACAAGGGCGCACCCCGATGGGGGCAGAAGTCTTCAACCGCTGCCACTAGCCCGTCGGGGCCTTTGAAAAAAACCATTTTTTCATTGCAAATGGTGCGTCCCAGGGGCTTGCTGCCCAGCGCTTCGAGTTCGGCCTCGGTGCAGGCCACATACCAAGTGTTTTGAATGAACATGTTTCAACCTTTATGGCAAATGAGTTGGATGACTGACGCTCACAAGGCCTTGACTTCTTTGTCCACCAAGATCACCAGATCTGCGCCCATGATCAAGGTGATGCGGTGCTCTGCAGCGTAATCCTCGGCTTTGGTGCTCACTTGCCCCAAGCTGATGCAAACGCTGTTGCTGGCCTCGAGCGCATCGCGGTGGGCCACCAGTTCGCGCAGCGGCTCCAGGCCCATGGCGGCCGCTTTCCAGCGTTTGGCACTGACCACGGTGCGCACGCCCTTTTTCTCGAGCAGCATGTCGGCCGCACCTGTGAGTGACGTGACGGTGTAACCCTGACGGGTAAAGGCCGAGTCCAGCACCACCGAAAAATCTCGCCAGTTCATGCCACCGAGGCTTTGCAAACCTTTTTCCACCAGCGCTGGACTGGGCAAGTTGCGCTGCCGCCAAAAGGCCATGCAACCGATCACAAAGAACGGGAACCCCCCCAGCATGCCCACGCCTGCGTACTTCTCGGGCATCAAGGCCCCAGCCGCCAGGGCAACCACAGCCACCAACACAAAACTGATCCACCACGGCGAACGCAACAGCACCGCAAACAGTGATTTCTCGGACATCTTGAATTTCACACACGCTCCCTGTCGATCAAAAAAGCGGCCTGCATGGCCGCAGCGTACATTATCAAACGGGTGTGTCGCCAGCCAAGGTGATGCGGTGCATCACCCGGCGAAAACCGTGGTAATCGTTGACCGGGTTGTGTTGGGTGCAGCGGTTGTCCCACACCGCCAGAGATTGGGGCTGCCAAACAAAGCGGCAGGTGAACTCGGGCTTGACTTGGTGCTGAAACAGAAAGTTCAGGATAGGCGTGCTTTCGGCATCCGTCATGCCAACGATGCCCGAGGTGTGGGCCACGTTCACATAAAGTGCTTTGCGCCCGGTTTCGGGGTGGGTGCGCACCAGTGGGTGGTGGGCCAAATACGCTTTGGGGGCGCTGTCTTTGCCATCGCTTTTGATGCGGTCTTCGCGGGTTTTGGACACATCGGCTTTGGCCGAACTGCTGATGCCCACCAAACCGTCGAGCAGCGATTTCATGGTGTCGGACAAACTGTCCCAGGCCATGTATTGGTTGGCAAACAAGGTGTCACCCCCATAAGGCGGCACCTCTTTGGCCAGAAGCATCGAGCCCATGGGCGGCTGCTCCAAATAAGTGGTGTCGGAGTGCCAAATGCCACCAAAGTTGACTTTTTCGTGTTCGAGCTTTTTGACTTCGATGACACAGGGAAAGCCCTCAAGGCCTTTGACAAAAGGGTATTCGACCGGCTGACCCAAGGTTTGCGCAAAGCGCATGAATTGATCAGGCGCCAGATTCTGATCGCGGAAAAAAATGACCTGGTGCTGCAGCAAGGCGGCGCGAATGGCCTGTTGCAGATCGGCCGTGAGGGGCTGGGTCAAATCAACCCCGTGCAGCTCAGCGCCCAGTGCGCCTGCGATTTGTCGAATGATCATCTTTTCATTGTTGCACAGGCACTTGGGTAAACCCCCATCTGAAATGTCCGCCGCGAGACAAGCGCCGCCGCGGCTTCGTGTCATTCTGAAGCTCTTGTTTTCTGGAGCTGACATGTTCAATCGTGGTTGGAATTTTTTGGCCCTGTCTTTGGGCTTGTGCTTGTTTCAGGGCGCGGCCCTGGCGCAAGATTTTTTGTCAAAACCCGTGCGCATTGTGGTGCCGCAAACGCCAGGCGGCGCATCCGATGCGCTGGCCCGCATCGTGGGCCAAAAACTGAGCGAGAAATGGGGCCAGGCGGTGGTGATCGAAAACCGCGCAGGCGCGGGTGGCAACGTGGGCATGGAGCATGTGGCGCAGGCCACGGCCGACGGCCACACGCTCCTGATGAGCTACGCCGGTTCACACGCCATCAACGCGGCCTTGTACAAAAAACTGCCCTTCGACCCCGAAAAAGATTTCGAACCCGTGGCCACTTTGGCCACCCTGCCCTTTGTGCTGGTGGTGCGCCCCGACTCGCCGGTCAAAAGCATCAAGGATCTGGTGGACCAAGGCCAGCGTTCGCCTCTAACTTTTGGCTCGGCAGGCAACGGTTCGGTGAACCATTTGCTGGGCGTCATGTTCAATGCCGCCGCCAACACCAAGCTCGAACACATTCCCTATAGGGGCGCAGCGCCCGCCATGCAGGACCTGATGGGCGGCCAAATCAACATGGTGTTCACCAGCTTGCCTTCGGTGTCGGGGGCCATCAAGAGCGGTACTTTGCGTCCGGTGGCGGTGACCAGCGGCGCGCGTTCGGGCAACTTCCCTAACATTCCCACCATCGCCGAGGGGGGCTTCAAAGAGTTTGATGTCTCGCCCTGGTTTGGTTTGTTTGCCCCTGCCAAAACCCCGGCTGCCGTGATTCGCCGCATCAACCAGGATGTGCAAGAAGTGCTGAAAAACAAAGACGTGATTGAGCGTTTCAATGCGCAAGGCGCCGATGTGCTGATCACCCAACCTGCTGAGTTTGCGGGCATGCTGAAAAAAGACCTGGCCAAGTGGGCCGTGGTGGTCAAGGCTTCGGGCGCACAGATTGACTAAAGTGCTTGGACCGGTTCCCAAAACCACCGACCTGTGCGATGCCTGCGATGGAGCCCTGGCTTGCGCGTTGCCCTTTCAAAGCTACGGTTTGCGCCGTGCCTTTACCGGCCCCATCCGTACCCTGCGTTGTCACGAAGACATTGGCCTGATGCGTGACACCGTCACCCAGCCCGGCCACGGGCATGTGCTGGTCATTGATGGCGGAGGATCTTTGTCGCGGGCCTTGTTTGGCGATGTGATGGCCGCCGCCGCTTCAAGCAATGGGTGGGCGGGCTTGGTGATCCATGGCGTGATCCGCGATGCCGATGAGATCAACGGCATGGATATTGGTGTGAAAGCGCTGGGGACCGTGCCCAAAAGGGGCGAGCGGACTGGCGAAGGTGAGTTGGATCTGCCTGTGAGCTTTGGGGGCATGACGTTTTTGCCGGGACACCATGTGGTGGCGGATGCCGATGGCGTGATCATGTTGCCTTTGGGCCTGACGGCCGCAGACATTCCAGTGACCGATGTGGTGGCCGCAACGGCCCTATACGGCAAGGGCCTAGGCGCTGCCTGAAGTGCGCCCCCCCGCTTGACCACCCACCAGGAGCAACCCGTGGTCCATTACTTTGACGAAGCCCGCGTGCAGCAACTGCTGAGCGTGCCCGATTTGCTGCAAGGCGTGCGCGAAGCCTTGGTGGCGCTGACGCTGGGCCAGGTGGTTCAGCCACTGCGCATGGTCATGCCCATTGGCGAGGCATCGGCAGATGGCTTGCTGTTTTTGAAACCCGCCCAGCTGGGCGATGCGCTGAGCACCAAGCTCATCACCCTGGTGCCGGGCAACGCGCAAAAGGGTTTGCCCACGCTGCTGAGCACGATTGTTTTGATGGACCCGGCCACAGGCCAGACCCTGGCCGTGATGGAGGGCAACACCATCACTGCGATGCGCACGGCAGCGGCGTCTGCCGTGGCGGCCGATGCGCTGGCGCCGCGCACACCCCAGGTGGTGGCCATGCTGGGCAGCGGCGTGCTGGCGCGCAGCCACGCGCAAATGCTGCGGGCCGTGCGCGAGGTGTCCGAAATCCGCGTGTGGAGCCCCACGGCTGCCAACGCGCAGCAGTGCGCCCACGACATTGGCGGCCTGGCCTGCGCCAGCGCCGAACAAGCGGTGCGCGGCGCCGACATCGTGTGCACCGTGACCAATGCGAGCGAACCAGTGCTGCAAGGCGCTTGGCTCAAGCCGGGTGCCTTTGTGGCCGCTGTGGGCGCGCCCCGCCCCACCTGGCGCGAGCTGGACGATGCGGCCATGCGCCACTGGGTGGTGGCCGATCAACGCGAAGCCGCCGAAAAAGAATCGGGCGATGTGCTGCTGTCGGGTGCGAAAGTGGCGGCGGAAATTGGCGAGATTTTATGCGGGCGTGTGGCCGTACCACCTGCCGGCACCACGGTGATTTTCAAATCGCTGGGCCAGGCGGTTGAGGACACGGTGGCGGCGCGCTTGGTCTACCGAGCGGCCTTGGCCGAATTGGATGTTTGAAGCAAAGACCGACAGCGCCCCCTGACAGTGCCGCACTGTGCTGTGGGCTCAAGTTAAGGGGATTGCTGACGATTCTTGATGAATCATTTCATTGCATCCATGTTGACCATCACCAAATCGCCGGAAAAGTTCGACATTCCTGTTCGCCACAGGTATGTTTTTCAGGGCATGGATATCGGAGACAGCTTGTTTTTTGATGACTTCAAGCTGGCCGAAAATGCCCGCATTGCGGCCATTCAGTACGTCAAGAGGAACCGGCTGAGCTGGAAATTCGGGATTCGGAAGATGCACGATGGTTGGCGCATCTTTCGAATGGTTTAGCGGCCGGAGCAGCTGGTGATGTTGCAAGGGCAGTCGTAAATGTCACCCACTATGGTGGTCAGGTAACGGGCGCTGCCCATGTCTGTGGCTTCACGCAAAAAGATTTCATGATTGCCCACAAAGGCGTTTTCAACGTTGTCCAGCTCGGAGTGGTGCACTATCGTGACCCATTTACCCCCCATCATGTGGGCCCGGTTTTTGAACAAGTTCAAAGCCGATGTGAAGTCTGTGTTGGTGCGGATGCGGTAGCGTTGGATGAGCGAGCAGCTGTTCACGGTGGCATACAGTTGTGAGCCCACAATGACTGATTTTGATTGCGGCGTTTCCTGGTACAGGATGTCGGGCTGAACCAAGGTCGCATCCCTGTATGAGGGTCCTGTGCTCGCCACACGCATGTCGACTGTTGCGCAACCAGAAAGCAGTACGGCACACACAATGCCCAGGAGAGAATTTTTTGTCATGATGTCCAAGCAAGAAAAAAGAAGCAAGCCGGTGCAAATTTGATTCGCCGAGTCTGCGATTTGATTATCACTTTGAGACTTTGCCCCTGACCATGCAGCCCCGTGTAACATCCGTAACTTGTTTACTTTGGAATCCAGATGAGCTCCGATGGGCGGGTCGGATATCCTCCCTTTCCAAAAAAATCAACCCATGAGCAGTCACCCAGAATTAGCCGATGTGGTCATCGTTGGCAGCGGTGTCATGGGCGCGGCGACTGCTTGGTGGCTCACGCGTTTGCAGCCGGGCTTGAAAGTAACGCTGGTCGAGTCGGACACGCGATACGAAAAAGCCTCGTCATCGCTCTCGGCCAGCTCCATTCGCCAGCAGTTCACTTGCCCCGTCAACATCCGCCTGAGCCAATTTGGCATCGCGTTTTTGCGCGAGGCAGAGCAGCACCTGGGCCTGCCCGATCACCCGGTGGCGCTGGGTTTGCAAGAGCCCGGCTATCTGTACCTGGCCCAGCCCGAACAAGCGGCGGCGATGCAAACAGCGCATCAGATCCAAAAGCATGCCGGGGCGGATGTCGCCTTGCTTGGCCCCGAGGCCCTGCGCCAACGCTACCCCTGGCTGAACGTGGAAGATGTGGCGCTGGGCAGCTTGGGCCTGAGCGGCGAGGGTTGGTTTGACGGCCCTGCCCTGCATCAGGCGTTCTTGAAAAAAGCCATGGCGCAAGGTGTGCAGCGCCTGCACGACCGGGTGGTGGGCATGGACCTCACGGCCACACAAGTGACCGCTGTGCGGCTGGCCAGTGGCGGCACTTTGTCTTGTGGGCAAGTCGTCAATGCGGCGGGGCCTTGGGCCGGCGAGGTGGCGGCCATGGCCGGGGTGCAGCTCCCCATCGAGGCAGCGCGGCGCACAGTGTTTGTGCTGTCGTGTCCCGAGCCGCTGCCGCAATGCCCCTTGCTGATCGACCCTAGCGGCTGGTGGCTGCGGCCCGAAGGTCGGTTTTTGATCAGCGGCGCTGAGCCCTTGCACACCGAACCTAAGCTGCCGCTGGAGCCCGACTGGGCCGAATGGAACGACGAACAATGGGCCTCGCTGGCGCACCGCATCCCGGCGCTGACCGCCTTACGGGTGGAGCGGGCCTGGGCGGGTTATTACGAGATGAACACCTTCGATCACAACGCCGTGATCGGCCCGCACCCCCAATTGCACAACCTGTATTTCATCAACGGGTTTTCAGGCCATGGCATGCAGCACGCAGCAGGCGCTGGCCTGGCACTGGCCGAGTGGATGCTGCTGGAGCAAGCGCAGACCATCGACGTGCAAGAGTTGGGCTTTGAGCGCTTGTTACAAAACCGCCCGCTGCGCGAGTTGGCGGTGATCGGCTGACGCTAAAGGTCTTCTCTCGCTTCGATCTGCAGTCGCTGCACCACCGCGCCCCGGGCGGCTGCCAAAGCGCGGATGCGCAGAGCCGGACCCGCTTCAAGCACCAAGCGGCAGTGGTAATCGAGACCATCGGTCTGGCCCGGGCAGTTGCTGGCGATGCGTCTGTGCCATTGCCGCTTGCCGTCGATCTCCAGCGTCAACGCATGCCAAGCGTCGGTGTTGTCTTCGGGCACACGCACCAGCAAACTCACATCGATGTCGAACGTGCGTGACCTTTTGAGAGCGCCGGGAATATTGAGCACCGCCACCGCATCGCCCACCTCGGTGCGCCACAACTCGGGTTTTGCGGTGGACGCCATGGGCTTCAGGCTTGCAGCATGGTCTGCAGTTCGCCACTGTCGATCAGGCGGCGCAGGTCATTGGCGCCGCCGACCAAAGTGCCGCGCACAAAGACCATCGGGAAAGTGGGCCACCCCGTCCACATCTTCAAGGCATTGCGCAAACGCCATTGCGAAAAATAGCTGCCAAATTCGATGTATTCGTGCGCCACGCCAGCCGCAGTCAAGGCCTTGCGAGCCTTGGCCACAAAGGGATTGCCTGACAAACCCACGACCACCACAGGGTGCTGGGCGATGGCCGTTTGCACTTGCGCAACCACAGCCCCATGCCATTGCGCAATGAACGGGCGAATGCTGGGATGGATGGCGGACTCGGCCAGTATGGGTCTGATCATGGGTTCATTTCAAAGGTAGAGACCAAGACTTGGCCGCATCACAAAGAGAGGGCACAATGAAAAACGGGTTACAACTTTGAGAGATGTAACCCATTGATTTCATTGGTATAAATGGTCGGCGTGGCGGGATTCGAACTCGCGACCCCTTGCACCCCATGCAAGTGCGCTACCAGGCTGCGCTACACGCCGACAAGCTGAGAATTATAGCTTGAATCCAAGCCTATTCAGACCGTGAGCATCGCGCGAATTTGCAATAGCTCTTGGTGCACCGACAAGGCAGATTCAAAACCTGGCCTATACGACGGATGGGGTGCCATGTCATGGGCCAGTTCATCTGCCGGGATGCCCTCTGCTGCTTCAATTTCAGCGCTGTTGTCTTCCAGCCCATCATCCAGAAATGCCCCCGAGCGCATGAGTTGACGCTCACTCTGGGTCAGCTCCAGCAGCTTGTTTCGTGCGCCGCTGATGGTAAAGCCTTGGTCATACAAGAGCCCACGTATTCTGCGGATCATCATCACTTCATGGCGCTGGTAATAGCGGCGATTACCCCGTCGCTTGACCGGACGGAGTTGCGTGAACTCCTGCTCCCAATACCGCAAGACATGCGGCTTGACGCCACACAGCTCGCCCACCTCACCAATAGTGAAGTAGCGTTTGGCTGGAATGGCGGGAAGCAAACTGTCCATGACTGACAACACGTTATCTGGAAAACCTTGTAGCTTACTGCAAGTGTGTTCACCTCGTCCAGCCCTGATTTGGGCTTACAAACGCGTGATCCATTGCGCAGGCGAAAAATGCGCATGAATCTGATTCCAAAACAAAAAAGCCTAAGTAGAGATCTACTTAGGCTTTCCGTTTTGGCGGAGTGGACGGGACTCGAACCCGCGACCCCCGGCGTGACAGGCCGGTATTCTAACCAACTGAACTACCACTCCT
>JBIKRC010000066.1:0-8107 GCA_044349375.1 Limnohabitans sp. | reverse complement strand
CAAACTCCACATAGGCTTGGCTGCCCTTGGCCGACGGGTCAAACACCACGCCAGGCAAGCCATAACTGGGTGCTTCGGCCAAGCGCACGTTGCGGGGAATCACAGTGTCAAACACCTTGTCCCCAAAATGCGCCTTGAGCTGGTCGCTGACCTGCATCTGCAATGTGACGCGTGGGTCGAACATGACCCGCAACAGGCCGATAATTTTCAAGTCCTTGTTCAGGTTGGCGTGCACCTGTTTGATGGTGTTGACCAGATCCGTCAAACCCTCCAAGGCAAAGTATTCACACTGCATGGGCACAATCACGCCATGGGCCGAGCACAAGCCATTGAGGGTGAGCATGGACAAAGACGGTGGGCAGTCGATCAGCACAAAATCGTAATCTCCATCCACAGCGGCCAAGGCGGTTTTCAGCCGCTGATCACGGTGCTCCAGCTGCACCAGTTCGACCTCGGCACCAGCCAGTTCGCGGTTGGCGCTGAGCACGTCGTAACCACACTTTTCGGCCTTGACGACCGCTTCGGCAATCGATGCCGACTCCAACAGCACGTCGTAAACGCTCAATTCCAGCTGCCGCTTGTCGATGCCTGAGCCCATGGTGGCGTTACCTTGCGGGTCCAAGTCGACCAGCAACACGCGCTGCCCGACTTTGGCCAAGCCTGCGGCCAGATTGACGGTGGTGGTGGTTTTACCCACCCCACCCTTTTGGTTCGCAATGCAGAAAATCTTGGCCATGGTCGTACCCCGGTTTATTTAGAAGCTGCCAGCTTGATGCCAAAGCCAATGAGAAAAACACCCGCCAGTTTTTCAAGCACCCGACCGACGCGTGGGTTCGCGCGCATGCGTTCTGCCAAATGGTGCGTCAGCAAGGTCATGCACAGCCCATAAAGGAACGTCAACACGGCAATGGTCACGGCCATGACCGCAAAGCTGATCAGCCCAAGGTGCGTTTTCGGATCGACAAACAACGGGAAGAACGCCATGTAAAAAACAATCGCCTTGGGGTTGAGCAAGGTGATGGCCAAGGTTTGTTGAAAATACTGCCGGGGCCGGATGTTCAGGACCGGCGCATCACCCGGTTTGGCAGACAACAGCTTCCAGCCCAACCACGCCAGGTACAAAGCACCCAGCCACTGTATGGCGGTAAATGCTGCCGGGTAGGTGGCCAACACGGCAGCAACACCAGCCACCGCCAACCACATGAGCACCTGGTCCCCCACGATCACCCCCAGCGTGGCCATCAAGCCCCCAGCCACACCGCCCTTACCGGTTGAGGTGATCAGCGCCAGATTGCCGGGTCCGGGAATGGCCAGAAACAGCACAATCGCGGCCACAAACGCGCCATAGTCAGAGATGCCGAAGAACATGCAAACCTTTCAAAAACAGGGCGGGGTATGACGCAGGCCTTGTTTGGCCATCACCATTTTGAGACTGAACCCCACCAAACACAGGCACGCCAAATACTGCAGACCGCCCAAAAAGCGGCTATGGACCTGAGTGTAAGTGATCGACCCTCAGTACAACAGGCTCTGTTCATCCATGTTTCACGTGAAACATGCCATCCATCGCGCACGCCCCCTGCTGTTTTGCCATGGTCTGACGGCTTTTTGAGCGGTAAGCGCGACACAGTCGCTCCTTCTGGGGCCGGGATTAGTCCGCCTGAACTGACTTCATCCAAACCATGCAACGCTCCACGTCCAGACCCGGAACGGTCAATGGTTCCACGTGAAACACTTTCACGTCGGCAGGCAATGCGTCGATTTCGCCCTGCGGGTGTTTGCCCTTCATGCCCATCCACGCCCCGCCCTCGGCCAATGCCGAACGGGACCAGGTCACAAAATCAGGCAAGGAAGCAAAGGCTCGGGAGCAAATGACTTGGTACGGATCGGTCAGGGACTCGACCCGCGCATGCAAGCCGCGCAAGTTGGGCAGTCTCAGGCTCACGGCCACCTGCTGAACAAACGCGGCTTTTTTAGCCACGGTGTCGACACAAGTCACCTGCAGTTCGGGCATGCAGATGGCCAGCACCACACCGGGCAAGCCGCCGCCCGAGCCCACGTCCAGCACCCTGATCGGCTGGCCTTGCGTGTGCCGGGTCAACGGAGGAACGGCCGTCAGGCTGTCCAGCAAATGGTGCGTGAGCATGTCCGCCGGATCGCGCAGTGCAGTGAGGTTGTAGACCTTGTTCCATTTCTGGATCAGGGCCGCATAGTCCAGCAAGTGTTTGATTTGTGCGTCCGACAATGTCAAACCCAAGGCTTCGACCCCCGCACGCAGCCCCGCCTCCAGACTCAGACTCATGCTTGCACGCCCTCCTCGGCGGTTTGCATGAAGCCCTTGAAGCCACCCTTTTTCAAGTGGATCAACAGCAGAGACACGCTGGCTGGCGTGATGCCTGAAATGCGCGAGGCTTGACCCAAAGTTTCAGGCCGGTGTTTGGCCAGCTTCTGGCGAGCCTCAATCGACAAAGCTGAGACCTGTAGGTAGTCCAAGCTTTCGGGTAAACGCAGGTGTTCGTAAAAGGCAGCCCGTTCCACCTCGCCCCTTTGTCGGTCGATGTAACCAGAATACTTGGCAGCAATCTCGACCTGCTCGATCACCGAGACACTCAAATCGCCCAACGTTTCACGTGAAACATCGGTACTGGACATTCGGCCGCCGTCCAGCGACATGAGGGCTGGGTACGACACATTCGGTCTTCGCAACAGATCAAACAGGTTGTGCTCGTGCTCAATGGCCTTGCCCAACACCCGCTCAGACTCGGCCGCTGGCAAGTTGCGCGGGTTCACCCAAACCGATTTCAGGCGCTCTGTTTCACGTGAAACAGCGTCGCGCTTTTTACTGAAGGCATCCCAGCGGGCGTCGTCCACCAAGCCCATTTGTCGCCCCACTTCGGTTAACCGGGCATCGGCATTGTCTTCGCGCAGCTGCAGGCGGAACTCGGCCCGGCTGGTGAACATCCGATAAGGCTCGGTCACGCCCTGCGTCACCAAGTCGTCTACCAACACACCCAAATAAGCTTGGTCGCGCGCAGGCAACCAGGCGGCTTCGCCCCGGCATTGCAGCGCGGCATTGATGCCCGCGAACAGTCCCTGCGCGGCCGCCTCTTCATAGCCGGTGGTGCCGTTGATCTGGCCCGCAAAGAACAAGCCGTTGATCTGACGCGTCTCGAAGCTGTTCTTCAGTGAGCGGGGGTCAAAGAAGTCGTATTCGATGGCGTAACCGGGGCGCAGGATGTGGCAGTTTTCCAACCCTTTCATTGAGCGCACCAGCTCGTACTGGATGTCGAACGGCAAGCTGGTCGAGATGCCGTTGGGGTAGTACTCGTGCGTCGTCAGGCCTTCGGGTTCCAGAAAAATCTGGTGGCTGTCTTTGTCGGCAAAGCGGTTGATTTTGTCTTCCACACTCGGGCAATAGCGTGGGCCCACGCCCTCGATCTTGCCGGTGAACATGGGGCTTCGGTCAAAGCCCGAGCGGATGATGTCGTGAGTGCGCTCGTTGGTGTGGGTGATCCAACACGGCACTTGCTGTGGGTGCATATCGGCCTTGCCCATGAAGCTGAACACCGGCACTCCCCCCTCGGGGTTCATGCCGCCGGGCACGCCGTCACCAGGTTGTTCGGAGCACTTGGAAAAATCGATGGTGCGGCCATCCAAACGCGGCGGTGTGCCGGTCTTCAAACGCCCTTGCGGCAGCTTCAGTTCTTTCAGGCGCGCCGACAAGCTGACGGCCGGGGGATCGCCCGCACGACCCGCCGCATAGTTTTGCAAACCCACATGGATCTTGCCGTCCAAAAACGTGCCCGCGGTCAACACCACCGTGCGCGAACGGAAGCGGATGCCCACCTGCGTGACAGCCCCCACCACACGGTCACCCTCCACCATCAAGTCGTCCACGGCTTGCTGGAACAGCCACAAGTTGGGCTGGTTCTCGAGCATGCGGCGGATGGCAGCTTTGTAAAGGATGCGGTCGGCCTGGGCCCGGGTGGCGCGCACGGCCGGGCCTTTGGAGCTGTTGAGGATGCGGAACTGGATACCGCCTTCGTCGGTGGCCAGCGCCATGGCACCGCCCATCGCGTCCACCTCTTTGACCAAGTGGCCCTTGCCAATGCCGCCAATGCTGGGGTTGCAGCTCATCTGCCCCAGCGTTTCGATGTTGTGGCTGAGCAAGAGTGTTTTGCAGCCCATGCGGGCGGCCGCCAGCGCCGCTTCGGTTCCGGCATGGCCACCACCAACCACGATCACGTCGAATTCTTGAGGGTAAAGCATGAGAGTCTGCCCCTGGAGGGCCAAAAATGTACGCCGCCTGCGCTACGGAGCGACCCTGCCACGGGGTCGGCTGATGTTGCTGATTTTACAGGCAGGGTGTTTTCGGTAAAGCACACGCCAAACGCACGGGGAAACACAAGCTGAACGCTTGGCCACTTTATGCACGGCACGCATGGAATGACGCCAAAGCAGCCTTGGACGGCAACGCTGCAAGAACCTAAGCTTGGACACACTGACAAACCGTCAGTTTCCAGAAAGGCGACAAAACATGTCCATCCCTACCACAAGCGCCAACGCCAAAAGCCAGCACGCTCTGCCCTCTTACCTGAACCCCGAGCATCCTGGCCCATGGGGCATCTATCTGCAGCAAGTCGACCGGGTCACGCCCTATCTGGGCAGCTTGTCGCGCTGGGTCGAAACCCTCAAACGCCCCAAGCGCGCCCTGATCGTGGACGTGCCGATTGAACTGGACAACGGCACCATGGCCCACTTTGAGGGCTACCGCGTGCAACACAACACCAGCCGAGGACCGGGCAAAGGCGGCGTACGCTTTCACCAAGATGTGACGCTGTCTGAAGTCATGGCGCTGTCGGCATGGATGTCGGTCAAAAACGCGGCCGTCAACCTGCCCTTTGGCGGGGCCAAGGGCGGCATCCGGGTCAACCCCAAAACCCTGTCACGCGGCGAGCTGGAACGCCTGACCCGCCGCTACACCAGCGAGATCGGCATCATCATCGGCCCCACCAAAGACATCCCCGCCCCAGACGTGAACACCAACGAGCAAATCATGGCCTGGATGATGGACACCTATTCCATGAACGAAGGCGCCACGGCCTCAGGAGTGGTCACCGGCAAGCCGATTGCTCTGGGCGGCTCATTGGGCCGACGTGAAGCCACCGGGCGTGGCGTTTACACCGTGGGCCAAGAAGCCGCTCAGCAGATCGGGCTGGACATCACAAAAGCCAAAATCGCCGTGCAAGGCTTTGGCAATGTGGGCGGCATCGCCGCCAAGCTGTTTGCCCAAGCCGGGGCCACGGTGGTTGCCGTGCAAGACCATGGGGGCACGGTGTGCAAGGCATCTGGCTTGGACGTGCCAGCCCTGCTGCGCCACGTCAGCGAGCATGGCAGCGTCCATGGTTTTGAAAATGCAGAGATCCTGCCCGATGCGCAGTTCTGGGGCGTAGATTGCGACATCCTCATACCCGCCGCGCTGGAGCAGCAAATCACCTCAGAAAACGCCCATCAAATTCGGGCCCGCATGGTGATCGAAGGGGCCAACGGCCCAACAACTCCAGAGGCCGACGACATCTTGCACGAGAGGGGCATCCTGGTCGTGCCTGATGTGATCGCCAACGCCGGAGGTGTGACGGTGAGTTACTTCGAATGGGTGCAGGATTTCTCAAGCTTCTTTTGGAGCGAAGACGAGATCAACGCCCGCCTGGTGCGCATCATGCGCGAAGCTTTTGCGGCCATCTGGCAGGTCGCGGACGAGCACCGGGTCAGCCTGCGAACGGCCACCTTCATCGTGGCGTGTTCACGCATCTTGCACGCGCGTGAGTTGCGGGGTTTGTACCCCTGATCATCCTTTGTACCCCTGCAAAGGCAAGGCCCCGGCGGCCTTGACCTCGCCCAGCGAAAAGCTGGTGTGCAGGTCTTTCACATTGGGGAGGTTGAGCAGCACATCCCGCGCAAACTGACTGAAGGTGTTCAGGTCCTTGCTGACCACCTGCAGCTCAAAGGTACCGGTGCCACTGATGTAGTGGCAAGAAATGACTTCAGGAATCTTGCGAATCGCCTCTTCCAATTGCCGCGTCACATCACCCCGGTTGCGCTCGGCGTCCAACCGCACAAAGGCCAACACATCCAGGCCCACCTTTTGCCGATCAATTTCGGCGCGGTAGCCTTTGATCACCCCCGACTCCTCCAGCGCCCGCACCCGCCGCCAACACGGAGCGGCCGACAAACCCACGCGCTGCGCCAGTTCAGCATTGGTCAGGCGGCCATTGGTTTGCAGTTCATTCAATATCGCCCAATCAAATTTGTCCAGTGTTTCCAAAATAAGCCTCTTTAAGCAAGATTCTTTCAAATCATAGGGCAAATCCTGTCGCCGAAAGCAAGCACTTGTCGGCAAGCCCGCTCTACACTGTGCTTTCCATTTCAGTCGCAGGACAGACCATGAACGCCCCTTTGCCCGAATCGATTCGCCAAGCGCTGGAGACCGTGACGCTGGACGACAAGTACAGTTTAGATGTGGGCCGCGCCTTCATGAGCGGCGTGCAAGCCTTGGTCAAACTGCCCATGCTGCAGCGCCAACGCGACGCGCTGCAAGGCAAGAACACCGCAGGCTTCATCAGTGGTTACCGGGGCTCGCCGCTGGGCAGCTACGACCAGTCGCTGTGGAAAGCCAAAGACCACCTCAAGGCCCAGCACATCGTATTCCAGCCCGGCGTGAACGAAGAGTTGGCTGCCACCGCCTTGTGGGGCACGCAGCAACTGGGTTTTGCACCGCCCGGCACCAACAAGTTCGACGGCGTATTCGGCATCTGGTACGGCAAAGGCCCCGGCGTGGACCGCTGCTCGGACGTGTTCAAACACGCCAACATGGCGGGCACCACGCCATGGGGCGGCGTGCTGGCTGTGGCGGGCGATGACCATGTGGCCAAAAGCTCCACCGCCGCGCACCAGAGTGACCACATCTTCAAGGCCTGCGGCCTGCCCGTGTTTTTCCCGGCCAGCGTCCAAGACATCCTCGACCAAGGCCTGCACGCCCTCGCGCTCAGCCGCTTTGCCGGCATCTGGTCGGGCATGAAGACGATTCAGGAAATCGTCGAGTCCAGTGCCACCGCCCACATTGATCCAGAGCGGGTGCAGATCGTTTTGCCCGAGTTCGTCATGCCACCAGGCGGCGTGCACATCCGCTGGCCAGACACCGCGCTCGAACAAGAAGCGCGCCTGTTTGATTACAAGTGGTACGCGGCTCTCGCCTACATCCGCGCCAACAAGCTCAACCACAACGTCATCCAGGGGCCGAACGATCGGTTCGGCCTGATCGCCAGCGGCAAGGCCTACAACGACACGCGACAAGCCCTGCTCGATCTGGGTCTGGACGACGCGACCTGCCAGCGCTTGGGCATCCGGGTGCACAAAGTGGGCGTGGTTTGGCCCCTCGAATCGCACACCACCCGTGAATTTGCCACCGGCTTGCGCGAGATTTTGGTGGTCGAAGAAAAGCGCCAGGTCATCGAATACCAACTCAAAGAAGAGCTGTACAACTGGCGCGACGATGTGCGCCCCACCATCGTGGGCAAATTCGACGAGGCCGATGGCGACACCTCGGGTGGCGAATGGTCGACGGCCAATCCAACCCAACGCACCTTGCTGCGGGCCAATGCCGACCTGACACCCGCGTTGATTGCACGGGCCATTGCCAAGCGGCTGAAAAAGCTGGGGCTCGACGCCGACACCACCGCGCGCATCGACGCCCACTTGGCCGTGCTGGACGCCAAAGAAAAATCATTGCAAACCCTGACCTTGGGTGCAGCGGCAGAGCGCACGCCCTGGTTCTGCTCTGGTTGCCCACACAACACCTCCACCAAGGTGCCCGAAGGCTCGCGCGCCATGGCGGGCATTGGCTGCCACTTCATGAGCCTCTGGATGGACCGCAGCACCACGGGATTCACCCAGATGGGTGGCGAGGGTGTGCCATGGAGCGGCCAGCAACCCTTTTGCACCGACCAGCACATCTTTGCCAACATTGGCGACGGCACCTACTTCCACAGTGGCATTTTGGCGGTGCGCCAGAGCGTGGCTTCGGGTGTGAACATCACCTACAAAATTT
>JBIKRC010000065.1:0-8137 GCA_044349375.1 Limnohabitans sp. | reverse complement strand
CAGAAAACCTGCCGTCAAAAAGAAGCCCACCGCGTTGTGGCCATACCACCACTGCACCATGGCGTCTTGCACACCGGCATAGGCCGAGTAGGACTTCATCATGCCCACGGGCAAGGCCGCAGCGTTGACGATGTGCAGCAAGGCCACCGCAATGATGAACGCAGCAAAGAACCAGTTGGCCACATAAATGTGACGCACCTTGCGGGTGCCCACGGTGCCAAAGAACACCACCGCAAAGGCCACCCAGACCAGCGCGATCAAGATGTCAATGGGCCACTCTAGTTCGGCGTATTCCTTGCCTTGGGTGAAACCCAGGGGCAAGGAAATGGCGGCCAGCACAATGACCAGTTGCCAACCCCAAAAAGTGAAAGCGGCCAGCTTGTCGCTGAACAGCCGCACGTTGCAAGTGCGTTGCACCACGTAATACGCGGCAGCGAACAAGCCGCACCCCCCGAACGCAAAAATCACCGCGTTGGTGTGCAAGGGCCGCAAGCGGCCATAGCTGAGCCAGGAAATACCGAAGTTGAGCTCCGGCCAAGTCAGCTGGGCTGCGATGATCACGCCGACCAGCATGCCCACCACACCCCATACCACCGTCATGATGGTGAATTGCCTGACAACTTTGTCGTTGTAGGAAGTCGCCTGCATATTGGCAAATTTCATGTTTACCTCTTGTTTTTAAAATCTTCGAGTCGAGTGTGCACGGGCGTACATTGCAAGGACTTGATCGAAATCAATCGTCACGCAAAATTCGCTCACCTTCGGCCTCGATGTCTTCAAATTGGCCTCGGTCAATCGCCCACCACAGCCCCGCCAGGATGAAAAACACCAAGGCCACAGACAGTGGGATCAGCAAATAAAGAATGTCCATGCTGTTTTCTCAAACGGATTGAAGGTCCAGCGCCTGCTGCTGCAGCGAATCAGGCAAGGCCTGGGACAGGCGCAAGGCATTGAGCACCACCAGCAAAGAGCTGAGCGCCATGCCCAGGCCTGCGGCCCAGGCGGGCAACCAGCCCATCAAGGCCAGCGGCACACAAGCGGCGTTGTAGGCCGCCGCCCACCATAGGTTTTGCCGCACGATGCGCATCGTCTGGCGGCTGCGTTGTACCGTGCTGACCAGCACCTGCAGCTGCCCACCCATCAACACAAAATCGGATTTGGACTGCGCCAGCGGCACGGCCTGGCCCAGCGCGAAGGACACATCGGCCCCTGCGAGCACCGGCCCGTCGTTCAAGCCATCGCCCACCATGGCCACTTTGTGACCCTGGGCCTGCAGGGCCTGCAGTGCTTGCAATTTGTGCTGGGGGCTGCAGCCGCCTTGCGCATCGGCAATGCCCACGGCCTGGGCCACCTGGGCCACAGCGCTTTGGCCGTCGCCAGAGAGCACCTTCAGTGACAAACCCATTTGCGCCAAGGCACGCACCACACCCGACGCCTCGGGGCGCACTTCTTCGACCAACTCAAAGCTGGCCAACCAGCCGGATGTATCGGCCAAGCTGACCTGCAGGTCGTGCCCGGTCAGAGGCGGGGCTTCGCAAAAAGCGGACGAGCCCAGGCGCAACATCACATCAGAAGGCCCTGAACATTGCAAAACCCCCTGCACACCCTGCCCTGCCAGTTCACTGATGTGTTGGGCATCCAGCGATTCGAGCGCATCCAAACGGCCTGCGGCCTCGGCTCGGCGCCGCGCCTCGGACCACAAGGCCCGCGACACCGGGTGCAGGGAATGCCGCGCCAGGCTGCCCGCCCAATCCAGGGCCTGGGCATCGCTCACACCATCGCGGGTATGGATTCGGACCACTTCAAAGGCATCGCGTGTCAGGGTGCCGGTCTTGTCAAAAATCACGGTGTCAATGAGGGCCAGGTTTTGCAAGGCACTCAGGCGACGCACCAGCACACCGCTGCGGGCCAAGGCCCCGGCCGTGGCCAACATGGCCGCAGGCGTGGCCAGCGACAACGCGCATGGACAAGTCACGATCAGCACGGCGACGGCCACCATCACCGCGTGCGCGGGGTCGGTTGGCCACCAGTACACGGCCGAGACCAACGAGGCCAAGATCACCGCCACCAAGAAGGGTTTGGCCCAGCGGTCCACCAACAGGGCCATGGCGGGTTTGGAGACCGAGGCACTTTCCATCAGTGCCACGATTTGCGCGTAACGGGTGGCCGCGCCGATGTGCTCGATTTGCACCTGCAGCGTGCCGCTCAGGTTATAGCTGCCCGCAATGACGCGATCGCCCACGCAGCGAGCAAGCGGCAGCGATTCGCCCGTCAGCAAGGCTTCATCCACCTGGGTTTGGCCCGCCAACACGAGGCCATCGCCCGCAAAAGCCTCGCCGGGCAAAACCTCGATCACATCACCCACCTGCAAGCGGCGAATGGACATGAGCGCCCAAGTGCCATCGCTCTGGCGCTTGCGCACGCTGTCAGGCAAGCGGTTGAGCACCGCCTCCAGCGCGCCAGCGGTGCGGTCGCGCATGCGCAGTTCCAGCCAGCGGCCCGTGAGCAAAAAGAACACAAACATGGTGAAGGAGTCAAAAAAGACTTCGGCCCCGAACGGCCCTTGGGGCTCGAAGGTGCCCAGCGTGCTGACCACAAAAGTCACCACCATGCCCAGCGCCACGGGCAAATCCATGCTGATTTGGCGCTCGCGCCAATCGCGCCAAGCGTTGCTCAAAAAAGGCGCGCACGAGAAAAACATTACCGGCAAAGACAGCACCCACGACGCCCAGCGCAACAGGTGCTGGGCTTCGGATGAGATATCACCTGGCTCGCTCAAGTACGTCGGTGCGGCGTACATCATGACCTGCATCATGCAAAGCGCCGCCACCGCCCAGCGCCAAACCATGCGCCGGGCTTCGGCGCGGCGACGCTCGTGGGCGTGTGCGTCGTTGGCGGGCAAGGCTTTGTACCCGTGACGTTCGACCGAGCGCATCCACTCAGAGGGCCGTGTGAGCTCGGGCGACCAAACGATCTGGCCCCGGTGGCTGGCACCGCTGATCTGCACCGACTGCACGCCCGGCACGGCGCGCAAAGCATCTTCTAAAGTAATGGCGCAGGCCGCGCAATGCATGCCCTCGAACACCACGCTCGAGCGCCAGCAGCCCGACTCGGTTTTTTCGGGCAAGCTGAATGCCGCCCACTCCTCGGGCGCATCGAGCAGTTCCAGCCGTTGCTGCGGGGTGTCGCCATGGGCCTGAACCAACTCAGGCGCAGCCGATTCCACCGCGTGAGGAGAAGCGGGTTGCTGGCCTGGCAAAACATTGACGTGGGTCATGTTTCGAAGATACGACAGCCCGCCCGATCAAAGCTTGATGTACATCAAGCGCGCCCATTTGCTGCTCTTTTAAGCTGGGGTTTTGTCATTTTCAACAGGATCACCTCATGTACAAACGCATCCTTGTAGCCACCGATGGTTCCACCTTGTCCAAAAAAGCCGTGACCAGCGCCATCGAACTGGCGGCCACCTGCGGCGCAGAGCTGGTCGCCATCAAGGTGGTGCCGCGCTACCCGCAGGCCTACTTTGAAGGCAGCATCCCTTTGTCCAGCGATGAAATCTCGCGCGTGGAAAGCCAGTGGACCGAAGCCGCTCAAGTCCAATTGGCTGGAGTCGAAAAAAGCGCCAAGGCCAAAGCCGTGAGCACCAAAACCATCACCGTCAAATCCGACGTCGTTTCTGACGCCATCATTGCGGCGGCCAAAAAACACAAAGCCGACCTGATCGTCATGGCGTCGCACGGACGCAAAGGCATCAAACGCCTGCTGCTGGGCAGCGAAACCCAACAGGTGCTGACGCATTCGCACATTCCGGTGCTGGTGCTGCGCTGACCCCCTGCCATTTGGGCCATGAATGGGCCTGAGAGGACTCAGGTCCGCGCCAGCATGCATTTTTTCATGCGGAAGGCTCTTTCAAACCTAGAATGATCGCACTTTGATACGAAAGTGTGACAAATGAACGGGTTTCAAACGACTGGCAAAGGCCGGTGGCCAGCACCGGCCCCTGAGTCCAAACAACAAGGACTCGCTTTGGCGACGGCCTGTCTGGTCTGCGCGTGCTGGGCGGGAGCCGTCAGCGCCCAGGAGTTGATCTTGGAGAGCTGGCGCAAGGATGACCAGATTTTCTGGGACAAGGTCTTGATCCCTGCATTTCAGCGGCTTCACCCCGAAATCAGGCTCCAGTTCAAACCCGAAGAACCCTTGGCCTACGATTCCCGGCTGGAAGCCAGGCTGTCCACCCGGCGCGCAGGTGACCTGATTTTTTGCAGGCCCTTTGACGCCAGCGTGCGCATGCAAGCCAAAGGTTATCTGCTGCCCCTTAAGGAAGAGTCACTCAAAAACTTCAACCCACAAGCCCGTCGTGCCTGGACCACAGACGACAGCGCCACCACTTACTGCATGCCTGTGGCGTATGTGATGCACGGCTTGTTTTACAACAAAAAAATCCTCCGCGACATGAAACTGGAGCCCCCGACCACTTGGGACCAGTTCTACCAATTGCTCGGCCAAGTGAAGGCCAGCCAAACTGTGACCCCGCTGGCACTGGGCACGGCCGACATGTGGGAATCCACCCAAGTGGTGTTCACCGGCTTGGGGCCCAATTTTTGGGAAGGTGAAAAGGCCCGGCAAGGGCTGATGGATGGCACGGTCAAATTCACCGACCCGGGCTTCCTCAAGGCTTGGCAGATGATGGCCCAACTCAAGCCCTACATGCACCCCGAGCAAAACAGCATGTCCAACGGAGACATTCAGCTGCTGTTTGCCACGGGCAATGCAGCGATCTACCCCTCAGGCTCGTGGGACATCGACTTTTTGCGCAGCACCAGCTTTGCTTACAAAAAACCCATCGAACTGGGCGTGTTCAAGCCCCCAGTTGAACACGACGGTCAGGCTTGCCACATCTCGGTGCACCCCGATTTCGGCATTGGCGTGAACAAAAACAGCCCAAACCAGGCGGCAGCGCTCAAGTTCATCGACTGGCTGGGCACTGCCGATTTCGCCCAGTTGCTCACCGACACGCTGACCGGATACTTTCCGCTGGCCGACCACAAAGTCAGGATCAATGACCCCTTGGGGCAGGAGATGATGCGCTGGCGAAGCCAGTGCCAAGACACCATCCGCCTGAACGCCCAGAAAATCAACCGGGTCTGGCCCTCCATGGAGGAAGAGCTTTGGTATGCCAACGTGAAAGTGCTCAACCAGGACATCACTCCGGAGCAGGCGGCCCGGCACATTCAAAGCGTGCACGAGAAAAACACCTACCTCAAATAAAGCCCCACATGGCCGCAGGCAGCGCTTGTGGGAGCTGAACCCACCAAGGACAGATAAGACCCCTCAGGCCAAGAACATGTTTTTGTGTTGCTCGCGCAGCAGGTTCTTTTGCAGCTTGCCCATGGTGTTGCGTGGCAATTCACCCACCACAAAGCAGCGCTTGGGAATCTTGAAATTCGCCAGCTTGGCCTTGAGCTCGGCCAGGATGGCCTCAGGCTGAACAGTGGCCCCAGGCTTGGCAATGACCACGGCCACGCCCACCTCGCCAAAGTCGGGGTGCGCCACACCCACCACCGCGCTTTCGGCCACGCCCTTCATCTCGTTGATGTAGCCCTCGATCTCGGCCGGGTACACGTTGTAGCCGCCGCTGATGATCAGATCCTTGCTGCGGCCGACGATGGTCACGTAGCCGCGTTCATCCACTTTGCCCACATCGCCGGTTTTGAAGAAGCCGTCGGTGGTGAACTCTTCAGCCGTTTTCTCGGGCATGCGCCAATAGCCTTTGAACACATTGGGCCCCTTGACCTGAATGTCGCCGATCTCGCCCACCGGCAAGGCTTGCCCATCGTCACCCAACACCCGCAAAGACACGCCCGGCAAAGGAAAGCCCACCGTGCCGCCACGCCGCTCAGACTGTTTGGCATAACGTTGGTCTGCGGCATAGGGGTTGGAGGTCAACATGGCGGTCTCGCTCATGCCGTAACGCTCCAAAATGGTGTGGCCTGTGCGCTGCTGCCATTCGGTAAAGGTCTCGATCAACAAGGGGGCGGACCCCGCAATGAACAGGCGCATGTTTTTCACCGCCGCCTTGTCGAGCGTGGGCTCGGCCAGCATGCGCACATACAGCGTGGGCACGCCCATGAAAACGGTGGCCTCTTGCATGCGGGCGATGACGCGTTTCGGGTCGAACTTGGCCATCCAAATCATCTTGCTGCCGTTGATCAAGGCGCCATGGATGGCCACAAACAAACCATGCACATGGAAGATGGGCAAGGCGTGGATGAGCACGTCACCCTGGCCTGTAGGCCCGCCGGTCGCCGTCCAGCCCCAGTAATCCTTGAGCGTGACCGCATTGCTCAGCAAGTTGCCATGCGTGAGCATCGCCCCTTTGCTGCGGCCGGTGGTGCCGCTGGTGTACAAAATGGCGGCCAGGTCATCGGCCTGGCGCGCTGCAGGAGTGTGTTCGTCGCTGTGGTGCGCGGCGCGCTCAAGCAAGCTGCCCGTGCGGTCATCGCCCAGCGTGAACACATGCTGCGTGCCCGCCTTGAAGGCGAGTTTGCTGACCCAGCCGAAATTGGCCGGACTGCACACCACCACGGCGGGCTCGGCGTTGCCAATGAAGTACTCGATCTCGGCGCTTTGGTAGGCGGTGTTGAGCGGCAAGAACACGCAGCCAGCGCGCAAGCATGCCAAGTACAACACCATGGCTTCGACCGATTTTTCGACCTGCACCGCCACTCTGCTGCCTTCGGGCAAATCGAGTGACTGCAACAAATTGGCCATCATGGCCGTGGCGCGGTCAAGGTCTTGCCAGCTGTAGCGCAGGCCTTCATCGGTTTCGACCGCCACCGCAGTCAAGTCGGCAGGGAAAGCAGCCCGCAGGGCAGAAAACAAGTTGTTGGAGCTCATGGATTCAAAGTGCAAACTAGAAAATAAGGCCCGTCACACCGCAGATGCCAGGGCCCCTCGCTGTCGATAGGCCAACTCAGTCGAGTTTGGCCCCTGAGGCTTTGACCACCTGAGCCCATTTGGTCAGCTCTTTTTTGATGAAGGCATCAAACTGCCCGCCCGTGAGGTTGGGAAAGTCAGCCCCTTGGTTGGCCCACACGGCCTTGGCCTCGTCGGTCTGGCAAGAGCGGCGCAGCTCTTCGATGGCCTTGGCCTGGGCATCGGCGGGCGTGCCCTTGGGGGCCCACACGCCATACCAGGTGGAGACGGTGTAATCGGGCAAACCCAGCTCGGCCGAGCAAGGCACATCTGGAAAAGCCGGACTGCGCTTGGCCCCCGAGACCATCAAGGCCTTGATGCGGCCACCCTTGATGTGCGCTGCCGAAGAACCCAGGCCATCGAACATCATGTCCACATTGCCGGCAATCAGGTCTTGCAGGGCCGGGCCAGCACCCCGGTAAGGAATGTGCGTGATGAAGGTTTGGGTCTGCAACTTGAACAGTTCTCCCGCCAAGTGGTGCGAAGTGCCGCCCCCGGCGGAGCCGTAATTCAGTCGGCCGGGGTTCTTTTTCACGAAATCGAGGAAGGCCTTGAAGTCGGCCGCCTGCACTTTTTTGGGATTGACCACCAGCACCTGGGGCACGCTGGCCACCTGGATCAAGGGCACCAAGTCGCGTTCGAGGTCATAGTCGAGGCGGGGGTACATGCTGGGCGCAATCGTGTGGTGCACCGCTCCCATGAACAGGTTGTAGCCATCCGGCGCTGCCTTGGCCGCAATGCCTGCGCCCAGCGTGCCACCGGCACCACCGCGGTTGTCAATGATGAGTTGTTTGCCCGTTAGCTTGGCAAACTGGGCCGACATGGGCCGGGCAAACGCATCGGTGCCGCCGCCCGCCGGGAAAGGCACGATCAGGTTCACCGGTTTGGTAGGCCAGCTGCTTTGAGCTTGGGCCCACAAGGGCAGCGAGCCCGTCACGGCGGCCATGGCCTTCAAAAAATCGCGGCGTTGGCCCCATGGGTTCAAGTCGTTCATGTCGTGTCTCCTGGTTTTGTTCAGAGACAGCATCATAAAGTTTTTGCAAACTCAGCCCTGCACCGGGGCGTCACAGCCCCCCCCAGCCCCCGACCCCCTCGACACGACATCAGACCGCCGCCAGCATCTGCAGGGCTTTGGCAAAGCCGGCACCGGGTTGGCAAACAT
>JBIKRC010000064.1:0-8150 GCA_044349375.1 Limnohabitans sp. | reverse complement strand
GAGCATCAACTCGCGCTCGGTGTAGGCACCTTCGGTCAGGTCCACGACCTTGACCACCTCGATCAGGCGGTTCAGGTGCTTGGTGATCTGCTCAATGACATCGTCAGAACCCGTGGTCTGGATGGTCATGCGCGACAGGCTGGGGTCTTCGGTCGGGGCCACGGTCAAGGACTCGATGTTGTAGCCGCGGGCCGAAAACAGCCCCACCACGCGGGACAAAGCGCCCGCTTCGTTTTCAATCAATACAGCGATGATGTGTTTCATGTGTGATTCCTCTTCTCGCCGCCCTCCCCTGCGCACGGTAATGCGCAGGCTTGGCGGGCAATAGATTCGTCCAGTGGGATTAATTAAAGATCTTCAGCGCCCATCAGCATCTCGGTGATGCCTTTGCCAGCCTTGACCATGGGGAACACGTTTTCAGTCGGGTCCGTACGGATATCCAAGAAAACCGTGCGGTCCTTGAGCCTGCGTGCTTCGCGCAAAGCAGGCTCCACATCCTCGGGCTTTTCCACCAAGATGCCGACGTGGCCATAGGCCTCGGCCAACTTCACGAAGTTGGGCAGCGCATCCATGTAACTGTGGCTGTAACGACCGGAGTAATCAATCTCCTGCCACTGCCGCACCATGCCCAAGTAACCGTTGTTCAGGGCCACGACTTTGATGGGCGTGTTGTATTGCAGGCAAGTCGAGAGCTCTTGGATGCACATTTGCACCGAGCCTTCACCCGTCACGCAATACACCTCGCTGTCAGGCTTGGCCAGTTTGATGCCCATGGCGTAAGGAATGCCCACGCCCATGGTGCCCAAGCCACCGGAGTTGATCCAGCGGCGCGGCTCGTTGAACTTGTAATACTGGGCGGCCCACATCTGGTGCTGGCCCACATCGGAGGTGATGTACGCGTCGGCGTCCTTGGTCATTTCCCACAAGGTCTCGATGACCTTTTGCGGCTTGATGACCAAGCTGTTGTTGCTGTCGTACTTCATGCAATCGCGGCTGCGCCAGCCTTCGACCGTTTCCCACCACTGCGCCAGCGCCTGGCTGTCGGGCTTGAGACCGGATTCGCGGATCATGCCCATCAGCTCGATCAACACGTCTTTGACATCGCCCACGATCGGCACATCCACCTTGACGCGCTTGGAAATGCTGGAAGGATCGATGTCGATGTGGATGATTTTGCGTTCGTTTTGCGCAAAGTGCTTCGGGTTGCCAATCACGCGGTCGTCAAAGCGGGCGCCCACGGCCAGCAAGACGTCGCAGTTTTGCATCGCGTTGTTGGCTTCGAGCGTGCCGTGCATGCCCAGCATGCCCAAGAAGCGGCGGTCATTGGCCGGGAAAGCGCCCAAACCCATCAAGGTGTTGGTGACCGGGAAGTTCAGCATGTCCACCAAAGCGCGCAACTCGGGGCTGGCGTTGCTCAGCAGCACACCGCCGCCGGTGTATATGTACGGGCGCTTGGCCGACATCAGCAGCTGCATGGCCTTGCGGATCTGGCCGCCGTGGCCCTTGCGCACCGGGTTGTACGAGCGCATCTCGACCTTGTCGGGGTAGCCGGTGTACAGCGTTTTATTGAAAGACACGTCCTTGGGCACATCCACCACGACCGGGCCAGGGCGGCCGGTGCGCGCAATGTGAAAGGCCTTCTTCATGACCTCAGCCATGTCCTTGGCGTCTTTGACCAAAAAGTTGTGCTTGACGATGGGTCGGGTGATGCCCACGGTGTCGCATTCCTGGAAGGCGTCGAGGCCAATGGCCGCAGTGGGCACTTGCCCGCTGATGATGACCATGGGGATGCTGTCCATGTAAGCGGTGGCGATGCCGGTCACAGCGTTGGTCAGGCCGGGACCCGAAGTGACCAAGGCCACACCCACCTCACCAGTGGCACGGGCGTAACCATCGGCCGCGTGCACCGCCGCTTGCTCGTGGCGCACCAGCACGTGCTGAATGGTTTCTTGCTTATAGAAAGCGTCGTAGATGTGGAGCACGGCCCCACCGGGGTAGCCCCAAACGAACTGCACGTTTTCGGCTTGCAGCGCTTTGACCAGAATTTCGGCCCCACGCAACTCTTGAGATGTGTCCGCGGCGGACGCAGCGGATGCCATTTCGGCTTTATTGATTTCCATATTCAACCTTTTGAACCTTTGTGAATTTCTCTAACGAAAAACCTTGGGTGCCCCTTGGCTCGACTCTTGTGAAGTGGCTTTGGGACTTGAGACCACAGACATGGGCACCAAACTGTAAAAGTGCCGGACGGTGATCCGTTTGCTTTTTTTCAATTGCAACCCAATATTATCGCACCGTTGACGTCGGGTCTTTCAAAACAGACCGCCCGCATCCGGGTAAGTGACATAATTGCTCTGCACCATTGCCAGTCTCGCCACCCGCCATCCCATCCCGCCTACACAGAACACAGCCCGCCGCTGCAAGCAACTTGGCCTCGGACACCGAAATTTCTGACTTTCTCAAAAGCGTGGAGAAAAAAGCCTTTAAACGGGCCTATTACCACGTGGGCGATGAAGAAGGGGCCCTGGACATCGTGCAAGACAGCATGATCAAGCTGTGCAGCCACTACTCGGACAAAACGGCACCAGAGCTGCCTTTGTTGTTCCAGCGGATATTGTCCAACACCGTGCTGGACTGGTTTCGCCGTCGCAAGACGCGCAACGCCCTGTTTTCCAACCTGGACGATTTTGACCACCGCGACGACCTGGGTGACTTTGACCTGCTCGAAGTCACAACGGGTGCGGCCGACGCCCCCGCCAGTCAAAGTGCTGAGCAATGGTTGGGGCGGGTGCAAACCCTGGAACACATTGAAAAAGCCATCATGAGCCTGCCTGCACGTCAACGAGAAGCCTTCCTGCTGCGTTATTGGGAGGAGCTGGACGTGGCTGAAACTGCCGCCGTGATGGGCTGCTCTGAAGGCAGCGTCAAAACCCATTGCTCCCGCGCCATCCAGTCCTTGAGTAAAACCTTGGCCCAACAAGGCATGAAACCATGAAAAATTTCCAGACATCCGCCACTGCCACCACCGCCGACATGGACCTTTGGGGTCGAACCTTGGCCGCGCAATTGGACGTGGCCTCGCAGGATTTGGGGCATGACATCGGCGAGCGGCTGCGCGTGGCCCGCCAAATGGCCTTGAAGACCCGCCCCATGCCGCAACGCCTGCTGCGCCACAGCCTGGCCTTGCAAGCCAATGGCACGCTCAGCGGGCCACCCGACGAGGGCCTTAACCTTTGGCGCATCCTGGCCTCGGCCCTGCCTTTGTTGGCCCTGGTGTCGGGCCTCATGTTCATCCAGGCCCTGCAACAAGATTTGGCCGAGACCGACATCGCCCTCCTCGACTCGGCCTTGCTGCTCGACGAATTGCCACCGGACGCTTACACCGATCCAGGCTTTGCCCAGTTCCTTAAGCTTCAGCAACACGCACGGCATGACTGAAACAGGTTGCAAGTTTGGCCTTCAGCACACGGCTGAACAGCCTGTGTGTCGACTTGGTCTGAGCTGGCTCAGACCAGGGTGGGGCATCAGCGGCCTGGCCACCTTGGCACTGAGCTTGGGCATGCAAGCCTGGGCACAAACACAGACCCCAATGGGAAATGCCCCAACCCCGGCTGAACAACAAGCGTCTATGCCCAACTCGAGCGTGCCAGCCAGCATGAATGCTGTCACCGACCCGTCTTTGCCGGCCACACCGGCATTGGGGCACAGTGTGCAAGTTCCCTTGACTTCCAGCGCCTCCAACAGCTCACCCGCCCCCGACTCTAGCGCTTGGCAGTCCTTGAGCAAACGTCAAAAACAAGCCCTGGCCCCATTGAGCGAGGAATGGCATGAGCTGACGGCACACCAGCGCCAAAAATGGCTGACTCTGTCCAAAAATTTTCTGCAGCTCAGTGACGAGGAACAGATGACCCTGCACAGCCGCATGCGGGAATGGGCGGCGCTCAGTCCTCGCCAACGCAGCCAGGCGCGCTTCCACTTCAACACCACCCAATCCCTGTCTTCCCAAGACAAGCGGGCCCAGTGGGAGGCCTACCAGGCGCTGTCCGATCAGGAAAAAGACAAGCTGTCTTCGGGCCCCAAACCGCCTGCCAAAAGTGCCGCCCGCAGTTTTGCGGCGCCCAGCACCCGCTTGGTCAGTCCCCCGCTGCTGCCCGTCAATGCCACACGAGCGATTCAGCGTGTGGCGCCCTCAAAACCGATCCACCCCAAAACCTTGTTGCCTCAGCCCTCTTGAATCCATGCAGCCCGGTTCATCCGCGCATTTGAGCCACAATCGGGTGCGACATCTGAGCGCTCAATCCCTCACGCTGTGACGCACAAACCATCCGGCCTGCGCCTGCTGGCAGCGCTGAACCCCTTCGCCATCCGATCTTCAATCATCCATTGCTGCCATGACCCAGCGCGTGCCCGCTAAACCGACACACCCCGTACCGCCTGCCGCCGAACCGCTAGCCGCCCCATCGCTCAAACGGCGCATGGCCTGCTGGCTTTACGAAGGCATGCTGCTCTTCGGTGTCGTGTTCATCGCCGGCTACTTGTTTGGCACGCTGAGCCAGACCCGCCACGCCTTGGACAACCGTCCAGGCTTGCAGGCTTTTCTGTTTTTGATACTTGGGATTTACTTCACCTGGTTTTGGCACCGCGGCCAAACCCTGGCCATGAAAACCTGGCATGTCAAAGTCGTCAGTGCGCAAGGTCTGCCCCTGAGCCAAACCCGAGCCCTGCTGCGCTACCTGCTGAGCTGGATGTGGTTTTTGCCGCCGCTGCTGCTGACCATTCCCTTAGGCCTGACACCCGGCTCGATGGGTCTGCTCAGTTTTGTCTGGGTACTGATCTGGGCCTTGCTCAGCCGCTTTCACCCAGAGCGCCAGTTTTGGCACGACGCCTGGGCTGGCACCCGGCTGGTTTCTTCCAAATGAAAAAACCATGAACACGCCCCGCCCTCTCCAAGAAGAAAAACCTGCCTTCTCAATTTGCGTTTACTGCGGCTCGAAGCCCGGCAACAAGCCCGAATTTGCGCAAATCGCGGTGCAAGTCGGCACCTGGATCGGCGCGCACAGCGGCCAGCTTGTCTATGGCGGGGGGCGCAACGGCCTGATGGGCTTGGTGGCCGAAGCCACGCTGGCCGCAGGCGGCACGGTGGTCGGCATCATCCCCACAGCCTTGGTCGAAAAAGAATGGGCGCACCATGGCTGCACCGAACTGCATGTGGTGGACACCATGCACGAGCGCAAACGCCTCATGGCCGACAAAGCCGACGCGTTTTTGGCCCTGCCCGGCGGCATCGGCACGTTTGAAGAATTGTTTGAAGTCTGGACTTGGCGTCAACTGGGCTACCACGACAAACCTGTGGGCATCTTGAACAGCCTGGGTTATTACGATGGCCTGATGGCCTTCATTGGGCAGGTGGTTGCTCAAGGCTTCATGGCTGACTGGCAAACAGAACTGGTGACATTGGGTACCGAGCCAGATGGGCTGCTGCGAAGCCTGGTGCAAAAAGCGGGCTTTTCACCCCGGGCCAAAGTTGAACTGCTCTGATTGGGCTTGAAGGCGTGGGTGGTGTTGCCCCGCCTGCAGCCCAGCCCATCAAACCGCGGTTTCGTCTTGCTCGCCAGTACGGATGCGCACCACGCGCTCGACCGAGGTCACAAAAATCTTGCCGTCACCGATCTTGCCGGTGCGCGCCGCCTTGATGATGGCGTCCACGCAACTGTCCACATCTTCGTCCTTGACCACCACCTCGACCTTGACCTTGGGCAAAAAGTCGACCACGTACTCGGCACCCCGGTACAACTCGGTGTGGCCTTTTTGACGGCCAAAACCTTTGACTTCGGTCACGGTCAGGCCCGTCACGCCGCATTCGGCCAAGGCTTCACGCACTTCTTCCAATTTGAAAGGTTTGATAACGGCGGTGATCTGCTTCATGTGAAATATCCTCGAAAGATTGAGAGCGCCTAAATTCAGGCCCGAAACTTGTTGGTCATAGGATAACGCCAATCCTTACCAAAACTGCGGTGCGTCACGCGAATGCCCACGGGCGACTGACGGCGTTTGTACTCGTTGAGCTTGATCAGGCGCGTGACTTTTTCCACATCGACGCGCTCAAAGCCGTCGGCAATCAGCGCCTCCACGCCCTCGTCGTTTTCCATGTAGCGCTGAATGATCGCGTCCAGCACCTCGTAGGCAGGCAGGCTGTCCTGGTCTTTTTGGTCGGGGCGCAGCTCGGCGCTGGGTGGGCGGGTGATGATGCGCTCGGGGATCGGCTGGCTGCCCGTGCCATACGGGTCGTTCAGGTTGCGCCAGCGGGCCAGGTCAAACACACGGGTTTTGACCACGTCCTTAATCACCGCAAAGCCACCCGCCATGTCGCCATACAGCGTGCAGTAACCGGTGGCCATCTCGCTCTTGTTGCCGGTGGTCAGCACAATCGCCCCGGTTTTGTTGGACAGCGCCATGAGCAGCGTGCCGCGAATGCGTGCCTGGATATTCTCTTCGGTGGTGTCTTCTTTTAAGCCCGCAAATTGGGCCGACAGCGCCTGCTTGAAGCCATCGAACAGCGGCGCGATCGAGATCTCGTCATAACGAACGTTCAAGCGTTTGACCATGTCACGCGAATCGATCCAGCTGATGTCCGCCGTGTAGGGCGAAGGCATCATGACCGCGTGGATCTTGTCGGCCCCGATCGCGTCCACCGCAATCGCCAGCACCAGCGCCGAATCGATGCCGCCCGAAAGGCCCAAAAGCGCACCCTTGAAACCGTTTTTGCCCAAATAGTCGCGTACGCCCAGCACCAGCGCGTCCCACAGCTCGGCGTCTGCGTTGGCCATGGGCACCAAGGCCTCGGGCGCAGCGCTCAAGGTCACACCCGATGTCGCAGACTGCACCTGCACCGTCATGGCCGCTTCGCGAAAGCCCTCGGCACGTGCCACGGTTTCGCCTTGGGCATTGAGCGCAAACGAGCGTCCTTCAAAAATCACCTCGTCTTGGCCGCCCACCAAATGCGCGTAAATCAGGGGCAAGCCGCAATCGGCCACGCGCTCGCGCATGCGCTGCTCGCGCTCCGGGCCCTTGCCCGCATGGAAAGGCGAGGCGTTCAGCACCGCCAGCATTTGCGCGCCCGCGTCACGCGCCAGTCGGGCGGGCTCGTCAAACCAGGCGTCTTCGCAAATGAGCAAGCCCACGCGCACGCCCTCAACTTCAAACACGCCTACACCGCTGCCGGGTGTGAAGTAGCGGCGCTCGTCAAACACCTGGTAATTGGGCAACTCGCGCTTGTCGTAAGCGCAGACCACCTGCCCCTCGCACAGCACGCTGGCGCGGTTGTGGCGACGCGTGACGGCCACGCTGCGGGTGCGAAGGCCGCCACCTTCGGGGTGGCCCACCACCACATGCAAGCCTTTTAACCCAGCCAGTTCGCGGGCCACCGTTTTCAGGGCATCATCGCAGGCGTCGATGAACGACGGGCGCAAGAAAAGGTCTTCGGCTGCATAGCCGCAAATCGACAGCTCGGGTGTCAGCACCAGGCGTGCACCCTCGGCATGCGCCCGGGTGGCGAAATCGATGATTTTGCGGGCATTGCCCTGCATGTCACCGACGACAAAGTTGAGCTGGGCCACACGAATTTGGAGAGTCATACAGGTGCTGGAAAATGTGAGCTTGAATTATGTCACCCGGGTGCAAGACGACCTCGGTGCCATCGCGTTTGAAGCCTGGGACGGCCTGCTTGCCCGGCAAGACGCGCCATCCCCCTTCATGCAGCATGCCTATTTGTCGGCCATGCAGACCAGCCAATCGGCCGCGCCCGAGACCGGCTGGACGCTCCAAGTCATCAGCCTGTGGCGCAGCACCCCGCAAGGCGATGTGTTGGCCGCCGCCTGCCCGCTTTACATCAAGACCCATTCACGCGGCGAATATGTGTTTGACCACGCCTGGGCCGACGCCTACCAGCGCCACGGCCTGGAGTATTACCCCAAAGCCCTGGTCGCCTCGCCTTTTACCCCGGTGCCCGGCAGCCGCTTGCTGGCCGAATCTGACGATGCCCGCCAAGCCTTGCTGGCCGCCTTGCTGGACATTTGCCAAACCAACAACATCCCGTCGCTGCACATTTTGTTTGGCAGCCCACACGACCTGCAGGCCTGCGAACAAGCCGG
>JBIKRC010000063.1:0-8157 GCA_044349375.1 Limnohabitans sp. | reverse complement strand
ACTTTTGGGTTTTGGCGTTGTCGGCCACTTTCACGGCCATGTCGATGTCGCACGGCTCGTCCACATAAATGTGGCAATTGCCATCCAAGTGCTTGATGACGGGCACTTTGGCCTCTGCGCTGATGCGCTCGATCAGGCCCTTGCCGCCTCGCGGGATGACCACGTCCACATATTGCGGCATGGTGATGAGCTGGCCCACTGCGGCGCGATCGGTGGTTTGCACCAGTTGCACGGCATCCACTGGCAAACCGCTGTCGGTCAGGGCTTGCTGCACCAGAAGCGCCAGCGCCTTGTTCGACTCGATGGCCTCTGAGCCCCCCCGCAAGATGCACGCGTTGCCACTCTTGATCGACAGGCTGGCCGCTTCGATGGTCACGTTCGGGCGGCTTTCGAAAATCATGCCGAACACGCCAATGGGCACGCGCATTTGGCCCACGCGGATGCCGCTGGGCACTTGCTTCATGCCGATGATTTCGCCAATCACATCGGGCATGGCGGCCAATTGCTCGCAGCCTTGGGCGCAAGTTTCCAGCACTTGGGGGGTCAATTTCAAGCGGTCCACCATCGGCTCGGCCAGTCCGGCGGCGCGGGCGCGCTCCAGGTCTTTGGCGTTGTCGGCTTGCAGAGCTTGGGTGTTCTCGCGCAGCAAGGCGGCCAGATGTCGCAAAGCCTTGTTTTTGGTGGCAGCCGAGGCTTTGGCCATCAGGGCCGAGGCCGTTTTGGCCTGCTGGCCCAGGGCCTGCATGTGTTCAGCGGTGTTCAGTTCGGTCATGGGTTCATTTTCGCAGAAGCCAAAGACACTTTGGCACCATCCTGCCATATGCCTGGCGGGTCATGGACCGCTGGCGCGTTCAGCGCACGATGCAAAAGCGCGAAAAGCGCACGGCCAAGCGTTGCAAAGCCTGCCAGGGGTCGGTCGGCCAATCGGGCACTTTCAGTCCTTTGACGATGCCGTCGACCTGGTGGGCCGCTTGCAGCAGGCCATTCAGGCGGGCCTCGGTCATGCGGGGCAGCACCCGCTCAAACAAGCGTTCACGCGGGCCCCAGACGCGCTGTTCGCGCAGCGCCATGGGCAGCGGTTTGCCCGCAGCCATGGCGTCTTTCACACGTTTCATGGCACGGATGTCTTCCGCGAGGGTGTAGTGCACCAGCACCGCCGCTTCGCCCTCGGCCTGCAAGCCGTCAAGCATGCGCTGAACCCGGGCCACCTGCCCCGACAAGACCGATTCGGACAGCTTGAACACGTCGTAACGGGCCACGTTGACCACGGCCGACTCGACCTGCGCCTGACTGACTTCGCCCGCCGGGTAGAGCAGGCCCAATTTTTGGATTTCCTGGTGCGCGGCCAGCAAGTTGCCCTCCACACGGTCGGCAAAAAACTGCAGCGTGCGCTGGCCCTCTTCGCCCGCCGCCACACTTTGGCCTTGCAGTTGCAAGCGTTGGGCGATCCATTGGGGCAATGCGCTGCGCTCAATGGGGTCCGTGGCGATCAGCACGCCATGGTTTTCCAGGGCGGCGAACCAAGCCCCTTTGCGGGTGGCTGCGTCCAGTTTCGGCAACATGACCAAAGTCAAGGTGCTGTCATTGCCCTGGGTGGAGGCGGCCAATTGCTGGATCGCGGCGCTGCCCTCCTTGCCAGGTTTGCCCGAGGGGATGCGCACCTCCACGATTTGTTTGTCGGCAAACAGGCTGAGCGAGCCGCCCGCGGCCAGCACCTCGCTCCAATCGAAATGGGCCCCGGACACGGTGTGCACACTGCGCTCGGTGTAGCCCTGGGCACGGGCACTGGCGCGGATGGCGTCGGCCGCCTCTTGCTGCATCAGGGGTTCATCGCCGTGCAAGATGTACAGACTGCGCAGGCCTTTTTGCAGGTGCGCACCGAGCTGGGGCAAAGCCAATTGCATGGCGCGGCTCAGGGTTTGGCCGTCGACGCGGCGCGGGGCTTGACCGCCGACAGTCGCCGCATGATCTGCTGCACGATGTCGGTCTGCATGTCGCGGTACATCGTGGCTTGCTCGATTTCTTTGGACAACGCTGCGGTTTCGGTGAAGCTCAGGTCGCGTTGCTGCGACAGCTCGACCGGTTCGATCAAGTTCAGGCCTTGCGGCGTGCGCAAACGGAACCGCACGCGCAAGCGCAATTGCAGCTCGCGCACCTGGCCCGAGGCATTCACGCCCACCACCGCCTGCTCACGGTTTTCGCTCAAGATGTCGAGAATGGCATCGGCTGTGGCCAACTGTGCGGGCTCGGTCAGCAGCGAAATGCGCCCTGTGCCCAGCAAATTGCGGCGCAGCTCCACGCCCAAGGGCGAGGAGGTCGAGAAATTGGCGTACAGGGTTTTGAACGGGTAATCGCCCGCGCTGCGCAACTGAAAGCCGCAGGCCGACAAACCGGCCAGCATTGGCCCGGCACCGAGCATCAGGCCAAAGCGTCGGCGTGAGGTGTTCATCACAGGGCGATCATCGGGGTTTGCGGGCATCAGGCCGTGGGCTCACAGCACCACGTTGACCAAACGGCCAGGCACCACGATGACCTTCTTGGGCGCGGCACCCGCCGCCTGCTTGACGACGGCTTCATGGGCCAAGGCAGCGGCCTCAATCTGCACTTTTTCGGCCGATGCAGGCACCAAGATGGACCCGCGCAGCTTGCCGTTGATTTGCAGCATGAGTTCGATCTGGTCGCGCTCCAATGCCGACTCGTCCACGGTGGGCCAAGGCGCGTCGAGCAACTCGCCCACGGCTTTGGCAAAGCCCAGCTGCTGCCAAACTTCGTCGGTGATGTGCGGGCAAGCGGGGTAAAGCATGCGCACCAAGAGCGACACGCCTTCGCACAGAGCGGCGGTATCTCCTGGGCTGCCGTCGGGCTTGAAGTCTTCCAGCGCGTTGAGCAGCTTCATGCAGCCGGACACCACAGTGTTGTACTGCATGCGCTCATAGTCGTAACCCACTTGCTTGAGCACCAGGTGCATCTCGCGGCGCAGCACTTTGGCCGAGTCGCCCAAAGTGGCTTGGCTGAGGTTCTGGTCTGTGGCCGAACGCAGCAGCTCGTGGTGCTTGAAAGCGAAGTTCCAGACCCGACGCAAGAAGCGGTAGCTGCCTTCCACAGCCGAGTCGTTCCACTCCAAGGTCACTTCGGGTGGCGCGGTGAACATGGTGTACAGCCGCGCGGTGTCAGCGCCGTATTTTTCGATCAAGTCTTGTGGGTCCACGCCGTTGTTTTTCGACTTGGACATGGTGCCCACGCCCTCGTAGTCGATGGCCGTGCCCACGGGCAGACGCCCGTCGCCGCTGTCGGCTTCGTTCTTCAGCTTGGCACCCACCACTTTGCCCGCCTCGTCCAGCACATGCTCGACATCGTGCGGCCAGAAATAGTCTTTACCGCCCTTGGCGGTGCGGCGCGAATAGATGTGGTTGAGCACCATGCCTTGCGTGAGCAGCTTGGTGAAGGGCTCATCGACCTTGACCAAGCCCAGATCGCGCATGACCTTGGTCCAAAAGCGGGCGTAGAGCAAGTGCAGGATGGCGTGTTCGATGCCACCGATGTACTGGTCCATGCCGCTGCCGCCCGTGGCTTGGTGCTGGTCCCGCATCCAGTAATCGGTGCCGCCTGCCACCATGGCCTCGGTGTTTTTCGGGTCGCAATACCGCATGAAATACCAGGACGAATCCACAAAGGTGTCCATGGTGTCGGTTTCGCGGCGGGCGGGCTTGCCACAAACAGGGCAAGTGACCCCAGCGTGAAAGCCTTCGTGCTTGTGAAGCGGGTTGCCCGAGCCATCGGGGATGCAGTCTTGCGGCAGCACCACGGGCAGGTCTTTTTCGGGCACCGGCACCGCGCCATGCTCGTCACAATGGATCATCGGGATCGGCGTGCCCCAGTAGCGCTGGCGGCTCACGCCCCAGTCGCGCAGACGCCAGGTGGTTTTCTTCTCGCCCAGGCCTTTGACTGACAACAATTCGGCCACTTTGGAGGCAGCGACTTTTTGGCTCAGACCATCGAGTTCGCCGGAGTTGACGCAAACACAACTTAGTTTGTCCCCGTACCAGTCCTGCCAGACGGTGACGTCGAAGGCCTGGTCCTTGACGGACACGACCTGCTGTATCGGCAAGGCGTACTTCAAAGCAAATGCGAAGTCACGCTCGTCGTGCGCAGGCACGCCCATGACGGCACCGTCGCCGTAACTCATGAGCACGTAGTTGCCGACCCAGACTTCAACTTGCGCACCGGTCAGTGGGTGCGTCACGAACAGGCCGGTGGGCATCCCCTTTTTATCTTGCGTGGCCAGCTCGGCTTCGGTGGTGCCACCGGACTTGCATTCTTCCAAGAAGGCAGCGAGCTTCGGGTTGCTGGCCGCAGCATGCAGCGCCAGCGGGTGTTCAGCCGCCACCGCGCAAAACGTCACACCCATGATGGTGTCGGCGCGGGTGGTGAAGACGTACATCTTCCCGTCACCGATCAAAGCCCCAGAGGCGTCCTTGATGTCGTGCGGGAACGCGAAACGCACGCCCTCAGATTTGCCAATCCAGTTTTCCTGCATCAGGCGCACTTTGTCGGGCCAGCCGTTGAGCGTGGCCTTCTCGTTGCCGATTTGGACATGGTCCAGCAGCTCTTGTGCGTAATGGGTGATGTTCAGGTAATAGCCCGGAATTTCACGCTTTTCAACTGGCGCGCCTGTGCGCCAGCCTTTGCCGTCGATCACTTGCTCGTTGGCCAGCACGGTCAGGTCCACAGGATCCCAGTTGACGACCTGGGTCTTGCGGTAGGCGATGCCTTTTTCGAGCATCTTCAAAAACAGCCACTGGTTCCATTTGTAATACGTCGGGTCGCAGGTGGCGACTTCGCGTGACCAGTCGATGGCCAGGCCCATGGCCTGCATCTGCTTTTTCATGTAAGCGATGTTTTCGTACGTCCATTTGGCCGGGGGCACGCCGTTTTTGAGGGCGGCATTTTCGGCGGGCAGGCCAAACGCATCCCAGCCCATGGGCATCAAGACGTTGAAGCCTTTCATGCGCAGGCTGCGCGTGAGCATGTCGTTGATGGTGTAGTTGCGCACATGGCCCATGTGCAGCTTGCCGCTGGGGTAGGGCAGCATGGAGCAGGCGTAAAACTTCTTTTTGCTGGCGTCTTCGGTGACGCGGTAGGCATCGCGGGCCGTCCAGCGGGACTGCGCTGCGGGTTCGACTTCGAGGTGGTTGTACTTGTCTTGCATAGGGCTAAATTGTAGGGGCTGGGCAGGTCATGGCCGGGCGCGGGCGCAGCAAGGCCGCAGCCGTCTTCGCGGGCTTCAGTTCAGGGTGAAACCACCTCGGCGACAAAGCCGATCCGGGTCAAACCGGCTTTTTGGGCCAGACCCATGGCCTCGACCACCCGGCCGTAGGGCACAGACGCGTCGGCGCGCAGTTCCAGCTCAGTCAGCGGGTTGCGGCGGGCAGCTTTGGCCAGTTGTTCGCGCAAGGCGTTTTCGGCGATCGGCTGGTCGTTCAAAAACCATTGGCCTTGCGCATCGACCACCAAGACCACAGCTTGGGGCACAGCCCCCGGCTCCCCGCCCTCGCTTTGGGGCAGGTCCAGACGGATGGCGCTGGTCATCAAGGGGGCGGTCAGGATGAAGATGACCAGCAACACCAGCATCACGTCTACCAGGGGCGTGACGTTGATTTCGCTCATCGGCGCATCGCCTGGGCGGCTAGAAAGGCGACCAAAAGCCATGACCGCTCAGTCCCGGGGACCGGTGAGCAAGGCACGCACATCGTGGGCAAAGCCTTCGAGCTCAGCCTCGATATGCCCAATGCGCCGCCCCAGCAGGTTGTAGCCCAGCACCGCCGGAATCGCCACCGCCAGGCCGGCTGCGGTCATGACCAGGGCTTCGCCCACAGGTCCGGCAATTTGTTCAATGCGAATGGGGCCGCCCTCGGCCATGCCACTCAGGGCATTGAAAATGCCCCAGACCGTGCCCAGCAAACCGATGAAGGGCGAGGTGGAACCGGCCGTGGCCAGCAGCACCTGCCCCCATTGCAAGCGGCGCAGCACCGTTTGCATGGCCTCGCGCAGCACTCGGGTGAGTTGGTGGTGGCGTTGACCCGCCGAGGCCAAAGTGCCCCCCAAGGGCAGCAAGGTGGCATCGAGCAAGGGCAGCACACAGGCTTCACGGTCAAACTGCGCCACGCGCTGGCGGGCATCGTCGAAGCCCGGGGCCTGCCAGAAGGCGGCCACGCTGCGCGGCACGTCTTGCGTGACTCGCGAGAGCAAACGCCATTTCCAGGCGATCACCACCCAACTGCCTACCGACAAGGCCAGCAACATGAGCGCCAGCACGCGGCTGAAGACATCGCTGTGCAGCAAAAAGTCGTTCAGGCTCATGGGTGGCTTTCAGGTGAGGCGCATCAGCGCAGCTTGAGCACGTCGAACATGTCAAACAGGCCACGTGGCTGACTGGCCAGGAAGCGCACGGCACGCAAACTGCCTTGCGCATAAGTGGCGCGGCTGGACGATTTGTGCGTGACCTCGATGCGCTCGCCAATGCCCGCGAACAACACGGTGTGTTCGCCCACGATGTCACCGCCGCGAATGGTCGAAAAACCGATGGTGGACGGGTCGCGCTCGCCCGTGTGGCCATAACGCTCGTACACGGCGCATTCTTTCAAATCACTGCCAATGGCCTCGGCAATCACTTCGCCCATCTTCAGGGCTGTGCCCGAAGGCGCATCCACCTTGTGGCGGTGGTGGGCTTCGATGATCTCGATGTCGTAGCCTGTGGACATGGCCTGCGCGGCCATTTGCAGCAATTTCAAGGTGACATTGACGCCCACACTCATGTTCGGGGCCATGACGATCGCAATGTCCTGGGCGATCTCGGCGATCTCGGCTTTTTGCGCATCGGTAAAGCCCGTGGTGCCAATGACCGCCTTGACGCCCAGTTCGCGGCAGACTTTGAGGTGGGCCAGTGTGCCCTCGGGGCGGGTGAAATCGATCAGGCAGGATGCGCCCTGCAGGCCTGCGTGCAAGTCGGCGGTGACTGCGGTGCCCGTGACCCGGCCCAACGCAGATCCGGCGTCTTGCCCAAGCGCTGGGCTGCCCGCTATGTCCAGTGCACCCGCAAGGCGACAGTCGTCGGTCGCCAAAATGGCTTCGATCAGCATGTGCCCCATGCGACCGGATGCGCCGGCGACGGTGATGGGCAAAAGGTTCGTTGAGGTCATGGCTTGAGTGGGCAAAATGGAAAAGGCTCGGTCCAAAAAGGGCTCGGGGAACAATGGCCCATCACAGGGCACCGGGGCCGTGTGTTCAGCGTCCGGCCGGCTCCAAAGGCGGGTAGCTGCGCGGCACAGCCGCAGGCGTGGTGGGCGCATCGGTCCGGGTGGCGCTGGCGGCAGGCGCAAATTGCTTCAAATCCTCTTCGCTCGCTTGCAGGGCAGGCAGTTTGCCCACTGCCTGGGGGCGCACCAGACGCCCGGCAAAATCCGACTCGCTGGGCAGCACGTCGCTGTCAACCTGTTCGAGCACATCGCCCTTGAAGTACACCGTGAGCCTGAAATTTTGCGCGGCCACGCCCTGGCGCTGGATGCTGAAGGCATAGTCCCAGCGGTTGGCATGGAACAAACTGGCGATCAAGGGGGTGCCCAGAATTTCGCGCACCTGAGCGCGCGCCATGCCGGGCCGCAAGGCCTGGCGCTGCTCGTTGGAGACAAAGTTGCCTTGCACCACCTCAGGCACAAAGGGCTTGAAGGTGTCGCGACTCAAGGAACTGGTCAGGCTGCCGCAACCGGCCAGGCTCACACCCAGCAAGAGGGCTGCCAGGCCATGGACGGAAAGACGGAAAGTCAGGGAAGCTGTCATGGTTGAGGGTGTGCCGATATGATCTGGTCATTGTAGCGGCAGCCTTGCCGCAGGACCGCCACTGGCACCCCACCCACACAGCCCATGAGCCAGATCGACGAACTGAAAAACAACGGCCTCAAAGCCACCTTGCCGCGCCTGAAAATCCTGGAAGTTTTTCAAAACGGCTTGCTGCGCCACATGACAGCCGAGGACGTGTTTCGTCAACTCCTCAAGGACAACGCCGACATTGGCCTGGCCACCGTTTACCGGGTGCTGACCCAGTTCGAGCAAGCGGGCATCCTCAGCCGCAACCACTTTGAGAGTGGCAAAGCCGTTTAC
>JBIKRC010000106.1:0-6589 GCA_044349375.1 Limnohabitans sp. | reverse complement strand
GGGGTCGCGCAAGGTGTCTTGTGTCCAGCGAAAGGCGCGCAGGTAATTGGTGACCTCTTCCACATCGTCGGTGTTGCTGACGGCCAGCCCCGCTTCTTTGTCAAACAGGTCGATCAGCGTTGCCTGGGTGCCTTCAATCTGGGAGGTGAGGAGGGCTTCTTTGCGAATGGCGCTGTAGAGCAGCCAGTCAATGGACGGCACCAGCCCGGCAACCCCTTGAAGACGCGCCAACGACAGTTCGGCCTTGCGGTTGAGCTCGGCATAGCTGGAGGCGTCGAGCACGGGCGCCGCAGGTGGCAGGGCGTGCGGCACGAACGCCCGCACGCGCTCTACAAGGGTGGTGGATGTGACGTAAGACCCGGTGATGCGCATGGCCAGTGATTAAAGTTTTCTTGAATACAAGGCCACACATTAAAGCATTCTTTAATTTGATGCAAGGCTGTTCAAGCCGCCTCACATCGGCGCATCGATGATGTGCTGCCATTGGCCGTGCTGGATCCCCGTAAATCGTACATGAGGTGTTGGATTGACGGGGTTGCAGCGAGTTGGCTGCCGGGGGCATGCAATGTGGGTGTTCACTGAGTAATACCTTTGGTTATACTGGCATCCACAGGAGACATCACATGCCCACCTTTTCAGTCAAATTGGATGAGCAAGCCCGCGCCAGGGTGCAGCTGGCCGCAAGCCAGCGCGGGGTCACGCCGCACGCGTTCATGGTGCAGGCCATCGAGTCGGCGGTCACTCGCTCGAACGAAGATGACGCCTGGGTGGCCAAGGCTTTGCAGGCCAGGCAAAACTTGCTGCAAACCGGTATGGGTGTGGATGGGCAGGCCATGGCGGCTTACCTCAAGGACAAGGTGCGCGGCATCGACAGCCAACGCCCGCCCGTGCAGGGCCTGGAGCAATTGCTGGCCCCGCGTTCATGACGCGTTTGGTGCACACGCCGGAGGCTGCTCAGGACCTCGAAGAGCTGGTGAATTTCTTGCTTCTCAACCGGCCTGAATACGCGGTTGAAACGGTGGAATTGGTGCTGGACGCTTTGTCTGTGTTGGAGCGTCACCCACTCATGGGCCGGCCTGTGGTCCATGGCATGCGCGAGTTGGTGATTTCAAGGGGGCGTTCGGGTTATTTGGCGCTGTACGTCCATGACCCGGCCGCCGATGTTGTGTTCGTGTTGGCCTTGCGGCATCAGCGAGAGCAGGACTATCACTGACCTGCTATCCGATTGACTTGGCTGCCCTCACATCGCCGCGTAGTCGATGTACCCCTCAGGCCCTGGCGCGTAAAAGGTGCTGGAGTTCGCTTTGACCAATGGGACGTTGGCTTTGAGGCGCTGCACCAGGTCGGGGTTGGAGATGTAGGCGCGGCCAAAAGCCACGGCGTCGGCGCTGCCAGATGCGATGGCGTCGATGGCCATGTCGCGGGTGTAGCCGTTGTTGGCGATGTAGGCGCCTTTGAAGGTCTGGCGTGCCCACGCAAAGTCAAAGCCGGTCAGGTCACGCGGGCCACCGGTGGCACCTTCCACAAAGTGGATGAAGGCGATGCCGCGCTGGCTCAGCGCTTCGACCAAGGGGCCGAACACGGCTTGGGGGTTGCTCTCGGCCGAGTCGTTGGCAGGCGACACAGGCGACAGGCGGATGCCGGTGCGGCCTGCGCCGATTTCGGCGGCTACAGCATCGACCACGTCGAGCGCGAAGCGGATGCGGTTTTGCGGCGAGCCGCCGTAGCCGTCGGTGCGCAGGTTGGTGCTGTCGCGCAAGAACTGGTCGATCAGGTAACCGTTGGCACCGTGGATTTCCACACCGTCAAAACCGGCACGCATGGCGTTGGCCGCGCCTTGGCGGTATTGCTGCACCACCTCTTTGATTTCTTCCGAGCTCAGGGCGTGTGGCACGGGGGCGGGCACTTTGCCGTTGCGGCCATAGGCCATCACTTTGGCAGCCACGGCCGACGGTGCCAAGGGCTCGGCACCGCCGGTTAAATCGGGGTGGCTGATGCGGCCTACATGCCAGATTTGCGCCACGATTTTGCCGCCCGCAGCGTGCACGGCCTGGGTGATCGGCTTCCAGCCTTCGACCTGCGCGTCCGAGTAAATGCCGGGCGTGGCCATGTAGCCTTTGCCACCGGGCGAGACTTGCGTACCTTCGCTGATGATCAGGCCTGCGTTGCTGCGCTGGCGGTAGTACTCGATGTTCATGGCGCTGCCGGGGATGTCGCCAGCGGGCTCGTCGGCGCGGCAGCGGGTCAGTGGGGCCATGACCACGCGGTTGGCCATTTCGATGTCGCCGATGCGGGTGGGTTGGAAGAGTTGGGCTAGGGTGTCGGTCATGGGGGCTTGGTAATGCGGTGGGGACAAAAGAAAAGTCGACCATTATGAGTGGAACAGTTCCTTGTGGGAGCCCATAACAACACAGGCCGGCCTGATGCCGCAAAGCACTGGGGATAATGGCGCTCACTCTTAACACCGGACCATACCGTGAGCGCCATCGCCATCATCGACTTTGAAACCACGGGCATTTCGCCAAACATGGGCGACCGCGCCACCGAGGTGGCGGTGGTGATGTTGGAGGGCGGGCAGGTGGTGGACCGTTACCAAAGCCTGATGAATGCCGGGGTGCGGGTGAACAGTTTCATCACCCAGCTCACCGGCATCACCAATGAGATGGTGCAAGCCGCGCCCCCGTCCGAGCAGGTGATGCGCGAGGCAGCGCGCTTTGTGGCGGGCAGGCCCATGGTGGCGCACAACGCGTCATTCGACAAAAAGTTTTGGCAAGCCGAGTTGGCGCGCTGCGGCGAGGACGGCTCGCACCCCTTTGCCTGCACCGTGCTGCTGTCGCGCCGCCTGTATCCACAAGCACCCAACCACAAGCTGGGCACGCTGGCGGCGCTGCACCACTTGCCGTCGTTAGGCCGCGCCCACCGCGCTTTGGCCGATGCCGAGATGGCCGCGCATTTGCTGGCGCAAATGCAGCACGACCTGAAAACCCGCTTTGGCTGTACGAAAGCCGATCACGCGCTGCTGATGGGCCTGCAGCGCACCAGTCGGAACATGGTGGGGCCGTATTTGAAAGCGCAGGCGGGGGGCTCTAGATCTCCGTAGGTCGGCACCTTCAGGTCCGACATGGTGCGTGTCCGCGCAGAGCTTGGCAGGGGGCTGAATGGCGCAAACCAAGGCGCATTCAAAGTCGCAAAAATATCCGCATTATTTGGAATAAATCATTTCATGTCATAGACTTACGTCTTATGTCAAAGTCGCAAAAATTACAGCTTTACGACCATCCTTCCCAGATGGAACCCCTGTTGCCTTCCGAGCACCGCATGGGGCCCCTGCTGGAGCGTGCGCATGACCTGATTCGCAAGGCGGACCGTTTGTCGGGCTGGTGCCCAAGCGGTGCCCTGCCTGGGCTGCGCTCGTCTTTGCGGGCCATGAACTCGTATTACTCCAACAAAATTGAGGGGCAGCACACCTTGCCTTTGGAGATCGAGCAGGCCCTGCGCAACGATTACGCGCAAGATGCCGACAAAGCGCGCCGCCAGCGCATGGCGCTGGCCCACATGGCCACCGAAGCGCAGCTGGAGGCGCTTTGGCCCACATGGGACGACGCCAAAGTCTGGTCGGTGCAAACGGTTTGCGATATCCACCAGGATTTGTTCGCCCGTTTGCCCGAGGCCGATCGCGCCATCGAATCAACTGCTGGCCTGCAAACCTTGCAGCCCGGTGCCCTGCGTGAGCGAGAGGTGAGTGTGGGTCGCCATGCCGCGCCCGCAGCTGCAGTTTTGCCCGCGTTTTTGTCGCGGTGGAGCAGCGTTTATTCGGGCGTCAGGCGGGGCGAGTTGCAGTTGGTGGCCATGGCCGCAGCGCACCAGCGCTTGGCTTGGATTCACCCTTTTGCCGACGGCAATGGCCGCGTGGTGCGGCTGCACAGCCATCTGGTGTTGGGTCACATGGGCCTGACAAATGGTTTGTGGTCGCCTTTGCGCGGCTTTGCCCGCACGCATGAGGCTTACTACGCGCATTTGGCGGCAGCCGATGAACCTCGTGCGGGCGATCTGGATGGGCGGGGCAATCTGACCGAGTCAGGGCTGATCCGGTGGATTGACTATGTGCTGGGCGTGTGCATCGATCAGGTTGACTTCATGGCGGGTTTGCTGTCGCTCGATGGCATGAAGGACCGCATGGCGGCGTGCTTGGCCTATGAAGAGCGGGTGGTCAAACAAGGCGTGCGCCCTGAGGCATTGCGGGCCTTGCATTACCTGTTTGCCTCGCAAGCCGAACTGGACCGGGCGGACTTCAAGGCCATGTTGGGTTTGGGTGAGCGCCTGGCCACCGCACAGGTGTCGGCCTTGCTCAAGCGGGGCTTGCTGGAAAGCGACACGCCCCACGGTAAGCTGCGTTTGGGTGTGCCGCAGCATGCTTTGCGTTTTTATTTTCCGAGTTTGTGGCCCGAGGCTGAAGTGCAAAACTGACGCTGTCATGTGATTGACGTGAGTCAACTTGGCCAAGGCGTCAATGCGCGTCAATCCGCTGGGGTTGTTCAGGCGGCGTGTCACGCAGGTAACTGCATTCGCGCTGGTGGGCATGGGTCCTAGGGTTTTCCCTTGCGGGCGTGTGGGTGTCGGGTGACATACTGATTCGCGCAGCATCAACACGATGATTGCGAAAAAATTACCCACCCCATTCAGGAGACTCTCAAGATGTTGAAGACGAACAAACGCGCATTGCTCAAGGCCGTCGGCGCTGCAGCCATGGTGGCTGGCCTTTCTGTTGCCCCCGCATGGGCGCAGGCCCCGATCGTCCTGAAAATGGCGCACGTCTACAACCCCGGCAACATCTGGTTCAATGCCGCCGAGTCTTATGCCAAGGCAGTGGAAACCAAGTCGGGTGGCAAGGTGAAGATCCAGATCGCGGCCAGCGGATCAACCGGCGATTGGCCTGCCTCGATCGAGGGCCTGAAGATCGGCACCAACGACATCGTGCTGCAGTCCATCGGTACGCTCGACCGTTACAACGTGCTGCCAGGCCTAGAGGCTTATCCTTATCTGGTGCGCGATGTCGATCACTTCAAGAAGGTTTACTACGGCCCTGTGGGTGCAGAGTTCATGGAAGAAGTTGCCAAAAAGACTTCTTTCCGCATCATCGGTGCGGGCTACCGTGGCGCACGCTGGCTCAGCTCCAACAAGCCTGTGGCATCGGTGGCCGACATCAAGGGCTTGAAGCTGCGCGTGCCGCCGTTGAAGATGTACCGCATGACTTGGGAGTTGCTGGGTGCCAGCCCGGTGCCCATGGGTATGGCCGAGATGTTCACTTCCATGCAGCAGGGCATGGTTGACGGGCAGGAAAACCCGCTGGAGATCATCGACACGATGAAGTACTACGAAGTGCAGAAGTACGCCATCGACACGCGCCATGTGATTGGCGCCATGACCTGGATTTATTCGGATGCACGTTTTAAGCGTCTGCCCGCTGACGTGCAGAAACTCCTGAAAGACGAAGGCGAGCGTGTGATGCTGGAGGCGACCGACACCATGGTGTCGACAGAAGGCGCCTTACGTAAGAAGCTCGAAGGCCACGGCATGAAGTTCAACGCCATTGACACCGTGGCCATGAAAGCCCGCGTGGCCGACATTGGCAAGGAGTTCCCTGACTTGGCACCTTGGGCCATCAAGTTCGCGAACGTCAAGTGAGCGACCGAGCCTCTGAAACTGGGGCGCCGAAGGGCTTGTCCCGGTTGGCCATTGCCTGGGCCGTGCGCATCGAAAAAACCCTCGACATCTTGTTGGGACTGATGCTTCTGGCCTTGGCCTTGTCGTTGTTTTACCAAGTGTTTGGCCGGTATGTCATCGGTAAAGCGCCTGGGTGGACCGAAGAGGTTGCCCGCATGCTGGTGGCCTGGATGGCCATGCTTGGGGCTGCCGCCTGCCTGCGTGATGGAGGGCACATTGCTGTGGGGGCATTGGTTAACGCCGTGCCTCCACCTGTGCGCAGTTGGCTGCTGGTTGTTCGGGATTTGTGCATCATGACCACAGCCGCCGTGCTGGGTTGGTCGGGCGCACGTTTTGCCGACATGAACGCGACGCAAGACTCCCCTGCACTGGAAATTTCCATGGCCATCCCTTATTCGGCGATGGGCATTGGTGCGGTGTTGCTGGCGCTGATGCTCGCCTTGGCCCGCATGGGGGGTGAGACACCGCCAGTCGACTCGCTGTCCCCAACCGATTGAGAATCCCATGACGATGCTTGGTGTGCTGTTGCTGTCCTTGACAGTGCTGTTGCTTTTGGCGGTACCGGTTGCTTTTGCACTGGTGCTGTCGGCCACGATTGCGGTGGTGTTTGTCGGTGACATTGATCTGATGATCGTTCCCCAGCAAATTTACCAAGGGCTGGACAGCTTTTTACTGCTGGCGATACCGTTGTTTTTGCTGGCCGGGGAGCTCATGTCGCAAGGCGGCATGACCGACCGTTTGCTCGGTTTTTGCAATGCCGTGTTTGGCCGTTTTCGTGGCGGCTTGGCCATGACCAACGTGGCTTCGGCCACCTTGATGTCGGGCATTTCGGGCTCGGCCATTGCCGACACTTCGGCGCTGGGCA
>JBIKRC010000062.1:0-8187 GCA_044349375.1 Limnohabitans sp. | reverse complement strand
CAATCCACAGCGCGCCGACTGATGCCAGGCAAGGCCGGGCGGCCATTCAAGAAAATACCCAATTGAATCTGTCCCCAATTAAATCAAAGTCGACCCAAAAGCGAAATTAATTGGGATCTGACCCCAATTAAAAAGTTTGGCATGGATGCTGCAGTGCACTACACTCTCCGCTCTGCGTAAAAACCCTTAGGAACGCCCATGACTTCGGCCAGTGCAAAAGAACATTTTCAATCGACCGGTTTGTACGATCCGGCCAACGAACACGATGCTTGTGGTGTGGGCTTTGTCGCCCACATCAAGGGTCACAAGACGCACGCCATCGTGACCCAAGCGCTGCAGATTTTGCAAAACCTGGACCACCGGGGTGCTGTGGGCGCCGATGCGCTCATGGGCGACGGTGCTGGTATCTTGATTCAGCTGCCCGATGCGCTGTACCGCGAAGAGATGGCCCGGGCTGGAGTATCCCCTGACGGTTCCGTGGGCGTGGTGCTGCCGCCATTTGGTGAATACGGTATGGGCATGGTGTTTTTGCCCAAGGAACATGCTTCTCGTATGGCTTGCGAGCAAGAGCTGGAGCGCGCCGTCAAGGCCGAAGGCCAGGTGGTCTTGGGCTGGCGCGATGTGCCCGTCAACCGCGACATGCCCATGTCGCCCACCGTGCGCGAAAAAGAGCCGGTCATGCGCCAGATCTTCATCGGCCGTGGTGCCGATGTGATCGTGCAAGACGCGCTGGAGCGCAAGCTGTATGTGATCCGCAAAACCGCCAGCGCCGCCATCCAGGCCCTGAATCTGACGCACAGCAACGAGTACTACATCCCCAGCATGTCCAGCCGCACCGCGGTCTATAAGGGCTTGCTGCTGGCCGACCAAGTGGGCACTTATTACCTGGACCTGCAAGACGAGCGTTGCGTGTCAGCACTGGGCCTGGTGCATCAGCGCTTTTCCACCAACACCTTCCCCGAGTGGCCATTGGCCCACCCTTACCGCTATGTCGCGCACAACGGCGAGATCAACACCGTCAAAGGCAACTACAACTGGATGAAGGCCCGCGAAGGCGTGATGTCGTCGCCCGTACTGGCCAATGACCTGCAAAAGCTCTATCCCATCAGCTTTGCGGGTCAATCCGACACCGCCACCTTTGACAACTGCCTGGAACTGCTGACGATGGCGGGTTACCCCATCAGCCAGGCTGTGATGATGATGATTCCCGAGCCATGGGAACAGCACACCACCATGGACGAGCGCCGCAAGGCCTTCTATGAATACCACGCTGCCATGCTCGAGCCATGGGACGGCCCCGCTTCGATCGTGTTCACCGACGGCCGCCAGATTGGTGCCACCTTGGACCGAAACGGCCTGCGCCCCTCGCGCTACATCATCACCGACGACGACATGGTCATCATGGGTTCGGAGACCGGCGTGCTGCCGATCCCCGAAAGCAAGATCGTGCGCAAGTGGCGTCTGCAGCCCGGCAAGATGTTCCTGATCGATCTGGAACAAGGCCGCATGATCAACGACGAAGAGTTGAAGGCGGGTCTGGCCAGCGCCAAGCCCTACAAGCAGTGGATCGAAAACCTGCGCATCAAGCTGGACGACGTGGCCGCATCTCCCGTGGCACCCGCCTCAAACGTGGCCTTGCTCGACTTGCAACAAGCCTTTGGCACCACACAAGAAGACATCAAGTTCTTGTTGGCGCCCATGGCCTCTGCCGGCGAAGAAGCCATTGGCTCCATGGGCAACGACAGTCCGTTGGCCGTGCTGTCCGACAAGAACAAGCCGCTGTACAACTACTTCAAGCAGTTGTTCGCGCAAGTGACCAACCCGCCGATCGACCCGATCCGCGAAGCGATCGTGATGTCGCTGGTGTCCTTCATTGGCCCCAAGCCCAACTTGCTGGACATCAACCAGGTCAACCCGCCGATGCGCCTCGAAGTGAGCCAGCCGATCCTGGACTTCGCCGACATGGCCAAGCTGCGCAACATTGACCAAGCCACCCAAGGCAAGTTCAAGAGCGCCACACTGGACATTACATACCCCGCGCTGTGGGGCCGTGAAGGCGTGGAAGCCAAATTGGCTTCGCTGTGCGCCGAAGCCGTGGATGCCATCAAAGGTGGCCACAACATCTTGATCATCAGCGACCGGGGCGTGAACGCCACCCAAGTGGCTGTGCCTGCGCTGCTGGCCCTCTCCAGCATCCACCAGCATCTGGTCACCGCAGGCCTGCGCACCACGGCTGGCTTGGTGGTCGAGACCGGTACCGCCCGCGAAGTGCACCACTTTGCGGTGCTGGCCGGTTACGGCGCCGAAGCCGTGCACCCCTACCTGGCGATGGAAACCCTGGCTGCGCTGCACAAAGAGCTGCCGGGCGACCTGTCGGCCGAGAAAGCCATCTACAACTACGTCAAGGCGATCGGCAAGGGCCTGTCCAAGATCATGTCCAAGATGGGCGTGTCGACTTACATGTCGTACTGCGGTGCGCAGTTGTTCGAAGCCATCGGCATCAACACCGAAACCATCAACAAGTACTTCACCGGCACCTCCAGCCGCGTGGGCGGCATTGGCGTGTTCGAGATCGCTGAAGAAGCTTTCCGCATGCACACCGCTGCGTTTGGTGACGATCCGATCCTGGCCACCATGCTGGACGCGGGCGGCGAATACGCCTGGCGCGCCCGTGGCGAAGAGCACATGTGGACGCCTGACGCGATTGCCAAGTTGCAGCACTCCACCCGTGCCAACAACTTCAGCACCTACAAGGAATACGCGCAGATCATCAACGACCAGAGCAAGCGCCACATGACGCTGCGCGGCCTGTTTGAGTTCAAGATCGATCCGTCCAAAGCCATCCCGCTGGAGCAGGTCGAGTCTGCGGCCGACATCGTCAAGCGTTTCGCCACCGGCGCGATGTCGCTGGGCTCCATTTCGACCGAAGCGCACGCCACCTTGGCCGTGGCCATGAACCGCATCGGCGGCAAGAGCAACACCGGCGAAGGCGGCGAAGACTCGGCGCGTTACCGCAACGAACTCAAGGGCATCCCGATCAAAGTCGGCGATTCACTCAAGAGCGTGATCGGTGCCGAAAACGTCGAGGTTGACTTGCCTTTGCAAGCCGGTGACTCGCTGCGTTCGCGCATCAAACAAGTCGCGTCGGGCCGCTTTGGTGTCACCGCCGAATACCTGTCCAGCGCCGACCAGATTCAGATCAAGATGGCCCAGGGTGCCAAGCCCGGTGAAGGCGGTCAGTTGCCCGGCGGCAAAGTGTCCGACTACATCGGCAAACTGCGCCACTCGGTGCCCGGTGTCGGCCTGATCTCGCCACCACCGCACCACGACATCTACTCGATCGAAGACTTGGCCCAGCTGATCCACGACCTGAAGAACGTGGCTCCGCACAGCGACATCAGTGTGAAACTCGTGTCCGAAATCGGCGTCGGCACCATCGCGGCCGGTGTGGCCAAGTGCAAGGCCGACCATGTTGTGATCGCCGGTCACGACGGTGGCACGGGCGCTTCGCCCTGGTCCTCGGTCAAGCATGCAGGCTCGCCATGGGAAATCGGTCTGGCCGAAACCCAGCAGACCCTGGTGCTCAACGGCCTGCGCGGCCGCATCCGTGTGCAGGCCGACGGTCAGATGAAGACCGGCCGTGACGTCGCCATCGGCGCGTTGTTGGGTGCCGACGAGTTCGGCTTCGCCACCGCACCGCTGGTGGTCGAGGGCTGCATCATGATGCGCAAGTGCCACCTGAACACCTGCCCCGTGGGCGTGGCCACACAAGACCCTGTCTTGCGCGCCAAGTTCACCGGCAAGCCCGAGCACGTCGTGAACTACTTCTTCTTCATCGCTGAAGAAGTGCGCCAGATCATGGCCCAGTTGGGCATCGCCAAGTTTGACGACTTGGTGGGCCGCGCCGACCTGCTCGACATGAAGAGCGGTGTGGAGCACTGGAAAGCCAAGGGCCTGGACTTTGGCCGTTTGCTGGCCGTGCCTCAGGTCGCTTCTACCGTGGCCGTGCGCCATGTGGACACCCAAGACCACGGCTTGGAAAAAGCCCTGGACAACGTGCTGATCGCCAAGAGCCGCGCCGCCATCGACAAGGGCGAAAAAGTGCAGTTCATGGAAGTCGCGCGCAACGTGAACCGCTCGGTCGGTGCCATGTTGTCCGGCGCGGTGACCAAGGTGCACCCCGAAGGTCTGCCTGACGACACCCTGCGCATCCAACTCGAAGGCACAGGCGGTCAGTCGTTTGGCGCATTCTTGGCCAAGGGCATCACGCTGTACCTGATCGGCGAAGCCAACGACTACACCGGCAAAGGTTTGTCGGGCGGCCGTGTGGTGGTGCGCCCCAGCCTCGAGTTCCGTGGCGTGGCCTCGCAAAACATCATCGTGGGCAATACCGTCATGTACGGTGCGACCACGGGTGAAGCCTTTTTTGCTGGCGTGGCCGGCGAGCGCTTTGCGGTGCGCCTGTCGGGCGCGACTGCGGTCGTCGAAGGCACGGGCGACCACGGCTGCGAATACATGACCGGCGGCACCGTGGCGGTGCTGGGCAAGACGGGCCGCAACTTTGGCGCGGGCATGAGCGGTGGTATCGCTTATGTGTACGACGAAGACGGCGAGTTCGCTTCACGCTGCAACACTGCCATGGTCAGCATGGAAAAAGTGCTCACGACTGCCGAGCAAGAAGTGCAAGTGGACCGCAAGGTCTGGCACCGCGACCAGGCCGATGAAGCGCAGCTCAAGAAGTTGCTGGAAGACCACTTCAAATGGACCGGCAGCCAGCGTGCCCGTGAGTTGCTGGACAACTGGGCCACAGCCCGTGCGAAATTCGTGAAGGTGTTCCCGAACGAATACAAGCGTGCCTTGGGCGAGATCAACGCACGCAAAGCGGCGAACGCAGCAAAAGCTGCCAAGCCCGTGGCCGCCTGAGCCGAACGTCAAGATTGAAGGAATAGCATCATGGGAAAAATCACCGGCTTCATGGAATTTGAGCGCATCGAAGAGGGCTACAAGCCCGTCTCCGAGCGCCTGAAAAACTACGGCGAATTCGTGATTGGCTTGACACCCGAGCAGTCCAAAACGCAAGCCGCACGCTGCATGGACTGCGGCACACCGTTTTGCAACAACGGCTGCCCCGTCAACAACATCATTCCTGACTTCAACAACCTGGTGTTTGAAGGCGATTGGAAGAACGCGATCGAGGTGCTGCACAGCACCAACAACTTCCCCGAATTCACCGGCCGCATCTGCCCCGCGCCTTGCGAAGCCGCTTGCGTGGTCAACTTCAACGACGACGCCGTGGGCATCAAGTCCATTGAGCACGCCATCATCGACCGCGCTTGGGCCGAAGGCTGGGTCACACCCCGCCCTGCCAAAGTCAAGACCGGCAAAACCGTGGCGGTGATCGGCGCAGGCCCCGCAGGCTTGGCCGCAGCGCAGCAGTTGGCGCGTGCAGGCCATGACGTGACCTTGTTCGAAAAGAACGACCGCGTGGGCGGCTTGCTGCGCTACGGCATCCCTGACTTCAAGATGGAAAAGACGCACATCGACCGCCGCGTGCAGCAGCTCGAGGCCGAAGGCGTGAAGATCCTCACCAGCGTGCTGGTGGGTGAGTGGCCCAAGGATTCCAAGGTCACCAACTGGGCCAAGGAAACCATCAGCGCCGAGCAGCTCAAGAAAGACTTTGACGCTGTGCTGTTGACCGGTGGTTCTGAGCAATCTCGTGACCTGCCCGTGCCAGGCCGCGATCTGGACGGCATCCATTTCGCGATGGAATTCCTGCCCCAGCAAAACAAGGTCAATGCGGGCGACAAGCTCAAAGGCCAACTGCGCGCTGACGGTAAAAACGTCATCGTGATCGGCGGCGGCGACACCGGCAGCGACTGCGTGGGCACCAGCACACGCCATGGCGCTGTGAGCGTGACCCAGTTCGAAGTGATGCCTGAGCCGCCCGAAAAAGAAAACAAGGCGATGATCTGGCCTTACTGGCCCATGAAGCTGCGCACCAGCTCCAGCCATGACGAGAGCGCCGAAAAAGGCCTGTTGCAACGTGAGTTCGCCATTTCCACCAAAGAGTTCATCGGTGAAAAGGGCAAGCTCACGGGTCTGAAAACCGTGCACGTCGAGTTTAAAGACGGCAAGATGGTCGAAGTGTCCGGCACCGAGAAGGAATACAAAGCCGACATGGTGTTGCTGGCCATGGGTTTCACGAACCCGGTCGCCACCGTGCTCGACGCCTTTGGCATCGACAAAGACGCCCGTGGCAACGCCAAGGCCAGCACCGACTTCACAGGCGGCTATGCCACCAATGTGAACAAAGTGTTTGCTGCCGGTGACATGCGCCGTGGCCAGTCGCTGGTCGTTTGGGCGATCCGTGAAGGCCGTCAAGCAGCACGGGCTGTCGACGAGTTCTTGATGGGCGCAAGCGACCTGCCGCGCTGAGGCTACCCGGTTATAGGTAAAATCCCTTAATTCCAAAGATCGGTCTGACACCGATCTGGGTGAAGTAACACCACAAGAGCCGGATCCATCCGGCTCTTGTTTTTCATGAACGCCACATCCACACCACCGCCACTTGTTGAACTGCGCGACCTGACTTTCGGGTACGGCGACCGTGTCATCTTGAAGAACTTGAGCTTCAATGTGCCGCGGGGACAAGTCACGGCCCTGATGGGCGTGTCGGGTGGCGGCAAGACCACGGTGCTGCGCCTCATTGGTGGACAAATTCGCGCCAGCCATGGACAGCTATTGTTTGATGGTGACGACATCACCTCCATGCGCCAGGCCGAGCTGTATGCCGCTCGACGCCGCATGGGCATGCTATTCCAGTTCGGTGCGTTGTTCACCGACATGAGCGTGTTCGACAACGTGGCCTTTCCCTTGCGCGAGCACACCCGATTATCCGAAGACCTGGTCCGCGACATCGTCCTCATGAAACTCGATGCGGTGGGTTTGCGTGGCGCGCGGGATCTGAAGCCTTCCGAGATTTCCGGTGGCATGAGCCGCCGCGTGGCCTTGGCCCGCGCCATCGCCCTCGACCCCGACCTGATCATGTACGACGAGCCTTTTGCCGGTCTCGATCCGATTTCTTTGGGCACTGCGGCCCGATTGATTCGCCGTTTGAACGACAGCCTGGGCATCACCAGCGTGGTGGTGTCGCACGATGTGACGGAAACCTTTGAGATTGCCGACCACGTGGTGATTTTGGCCAATGGCGGTGTGGCGGCGCAAGGGACGCCTGCGGAGCTGCGGGCCAGCACCGATCCGCTGATCCACCAGTTTGTGCACGCTTTAAGCGATGGTCCGGTGCCCTTCCATTACCCTGCGCCCACGGCTGCACAAGACTATGACCGGAGGTCGGCATGATCACCGCCATGCTGGGCGCTTTGGGCGCATCCACCCGCCAACTGATGGCGGACTGGGGCTTTGCCGCGCGTTTGTTTTTCAAGTTGCTGGGCATGTCGGGCGCGGCCCTCAAGCGCTTTGGCCTGGTGCGCGACCAGGTGCATTTTTTGGGCAATTACTCGCTGGCGATCATCACTGTTTCTGGCTTGTTTGTTGGCTTTGTGTTGGGCCTGCAGGGCTACTACACCTTGCAGCGCTACGGCTCGGCCGAGGCGCTGGGCCTCTTGGTGGCGCTGAGCCTGGTGCGCGAGTTGGGCCCTGTGGTGGCCGCCTTGTTGTTTGCGGGCCGTGCCGGTGCCTCGCTCACGGCCGAGATCGGCCTCATGCGGGCCGGTGAGCAGCTCACCGCCCTGGAAATGATGGCGGTGGACCCTGTGCAACGCATTTTGGCGCCCCGCTTTTGGGGTGGCATCATCGCTTTGCCCTTGTTGGCGGCGGTGTTCAGTGCGGTAGGCATTTTGGGCGGCTACGTGGTGGGCGTCTTGCTCATCGGTGTCGACTCGGGTGCTTTTTGGAGCCAGATGCAAGGCGGTGTCGATGTCTTTAATGACGTGGGCAACGGCATCGTCAAGAGTGCCGTGTTTGGTGTGGCCGTGACCTTCATCGCCTTGTTGCAAGGCTACGTGGCCAAGCCCACGCCCGAAGGTGTGGCCAGTGCCACCACACGCAGTGTGGTGGTTTCTTCTTTGTCGGTGTTGGGGCTGGATTTCATCCTGACCGCGATGATGTTCAGCATTTGAGGAGGACGGCATGCAACGTTCAAAAAATGATATTTGGGTGGGTTTGTTT
>JBIKRC010000061.1:0-8195 GCA_044349375.1 Limnohabitans sp. | reverse complement strand
CGGGTCAAAAATCGCAAACACGGCCACGTTGCGCAAGCCTTGGCGCAGCACCTCGGCCAGCACAGCGGTGGTGTCCATGGTGCCGCCCGAAGCGGCGTTGTCGTAATGGTCCAGCAGCATCACCGGATAGTCGGTCAGCGTTTTGGCGCGGGCCACCGACGCGGCCAAAGGCTCCAACTCGTACACCCATTGCGCCCGGCTGTCCCAGGCCATTTGCATCAACTCGTCGCGCAGGCGCTGGGCCAGCGCCGGGTCGTTGTCGGTCACCACCACCACCGACATGCCCGCGTTTTCGATGTCGGCATGCGGAAAGCCGGTGAACACACTGGCGCACAAAGCGCCTTCTTTTTCCATTTGCTGCGCACGCGCCTGAATGGAGCGGTTGGGCTCGTCCAGCGAACTTTGCCGCATGATGTGCGGGATCATGGGCAAGCGGCCCCAGGCGGTGGTCGGCTTGGCCTGACCCTGCAGCAGCTTGAGCAGGGCCGAGCCCGCCCGCACGCCGGTGCCATACATGTCCACATGGGGGTAGGTCTGGTAACCCGCCACGGTTTGTGCCAGCTCGACCATGTCGGCATAGACGTTGGCGTGCATGTCATACGCCACGCCAATGGGCGTTTTGGGGTCGATGGCGCGGATGCGGCGCAGCAACTCGCCTTCGCCGTCTTCGTGGCTCTGGCTCACCATGGCCCCGTGCAGGTCCAGCAAGATGCCGTCAAAACCACCACGCGCCACGGCTTGCAAAATCGCCTGGCTCATGGCCTCGTAGGCCTCGTCAAACACCAGCCCGCTGGGCGCGGCGTGCGCCCCTAGGGCCAGCTCAAACTGGGCTCCTGCTTTCTCGGCCAAATCAATGAACGCCCCGGTGGCCGTGCCTGTGCCGCGAAAGGCCGCAATCGCAGCGTCGCCACGCGGTGGCGCTTCACCCGGCCCCAGCGCAAAACGCTGCAAGTCGGTGGGCACCGGCGAGAAGGTGTTGGTCTCGTGCATCATCATCGCGATCAGCAAACGCATAGGGCCTCCAGTTCAACAGAAGGCCATGATGAACCCGTTGGCCTGCAGCCCACAGTCTCCGAGGTGCCAGTGTGGGCAAGGATGTGCGTTTGTCCGGATTGACAGCCAGCCTCGTGGGATCGAGACTGAACCTTCTTTCTGGAGATTGCGCATGTTCCCTTGCATCGACACGCTGAGCGCCGCCTCGGCCCACGAACGCGGCCAAATTTATGGCCGCCAAGCCCAAGACCGCATCCAGCACAGCGTGGTCACCTACGCCCGGTTGTTTGCCGCGTGCGGCATTGACTGGGCCAGAGCTTGCGAGCGCGCCATGCGCTTTGAGCCGGTGATTGAGCAGGTCGATGCCGATCTGATGGCCGAGCTGCGTGGCATGGCCCAAGGCAGTGGCCAAAGCCTGGGCAGCCTGATGGCGCTGAACTGCCGCACCGAAATCTTGCCGCCTACGTTTTTGACGGACGCTCCGCACCTGAAAGAAGCTGCCCAAGCCGCCTCGGTCGCCAACCGCGCCGCAGGCCTGCCCGACTGGTTGGCCGATGCGCCCTGGGACGGCGCTTTGAAAGACGGTGAATGCACCGCCATGGGCGTGACGGCGGCTGCCAGCCGCACAGGCCAAGCCTGGCTGGCGCAAAACTGGGACTGGATGGGCCGCCAGCGCGAAGCCCTGGTGCTGCTGCACACCCAAGGCCCGAGCGGCCAAAGCATCACCACCCTGACCGAGGCCGGCATGCTGGCCAAGATCGGCATCAACCAATCGGGCTTTGCGCTGGGTTTGAATATCCTGCGATCCAACCGCGACGGCAGCCGCCTGGGCGTGCCGGTGCATGTGCTGCTGCGGCATTTGCTCGACTGCCGCTCGGTGGCGCACGCCCGCGAGCGTTTGCACGCTTTGCAGACGGAACTGGGACTGGGCTTTGGCGCGGCATCCAACGTGCCCTGCGCCGACGCCGAGGGCCAGGCCGCCTGCTTTGAAGTCTCGCCCGCAGGCTGGGCCGAGGTCACGCCCACCGATGGCGTGGTGGTGCACACCAACCATTTCGTGTGTGAATCGCTGCTGGCTGAGCAAGCCCCCATGGGCCCGGGTTTGTCGAGCCACAACCGCTTGAGCACCGCCGGACAACACGCTTTGAAAACCCCCATCGGTCAGGCTGACTTGGAGCGCTTCTTACGTGACGAGTCCGACGGCTTTTTGTCCATCTGCCGCAGCCCCGACCCCAGCGTGCCACCCGAAAGCCGCGTCGAAAGCGTGGCGGGCATCGTCATGCACACCCAGCCTCCGGCCATGTGGGTGGCCTGCGACGTACCCAGTCGCGTGGCGTTTGAATCTGTGCCTTTGGCCGCTGCTTCTTTGCAGTTCAAGGGGCTGCAGGATCAGGCCATCGCTGCTTGAGCAAGTCCAGCACATCCTGCCAGGCCTGAGGGCCCGTCACGGGGTTGCGGCCGGCGTGAACGCCCAAACCCGGATGTTGGCCATTGGGTACGCGGGGCAAGTGTTGGACTTGCCCCACCGGGTTGTCAAATCCGTGGTGGCTGTCCGGGTACAGCTTGAAGCTCATGCCAGTTCGCTGGCCCAAAGCCACACAGGGCGCCGCAGGCGTCCAATCGTCTGCCGCCCCCAGCAGCATGTGCACGGGCCAGCTCGGCTGATAAGCCCGCCGCAGTGCGTCGGTGCAGCCTGGGTAAAAGGCCAGCGCCACGTCGGGTGTCACACTGGGCTGAGGGATTTTTTGCTGGCTGTCCGAACTGGCCAGCACGGTGCTGCCGCCATTCGACCAGCCCAACAAGGCCACGCGTTGGCGATCCGTCCAAGCTTGTTGGGCAAGCCAAGCCAAGGTGGCGTGAACGTCGCTGCGCCGATGGATTTGCCTGACTTGGCGTGAGGCCATGCTTTGTTCGCACAAACTGGTTTCCTGTCGGGGTGTGAGGCTGTCGGGCCAAACCACGCTGTAGCCTTGTGCCAGTAACAAATTGGTCATGCCTTGATGGCGCGCACTGAGCTGGCCTTTTCGAGATCCGACGGTGGCATAGATGCCGCCACACCCGTGCAAAGCGATTACCACTGGGCGGGGGGTGTCAGGGGTTTTTTGTGGTGGGTGAAATACCCAGGTTTTCAGCGCCAGACCGTTGGCACCGGGCACCAGCTCGGACAAGGGTTGAGCTTGTGCCGATGGCCCCAGCCCCAAGCCAAAGCACAGCCAAAGACCGCAGCGGTGTAAGTATTGAAGTAGGTGCACAGCCCTTACCGTATACCGTGTTGACCCAAATGCCGCACCGCGTCTGACACACGCATGCCCAGCTGCAGGCCTTGCGCCAGAGCCAACGCATTCAGGCCATTGACCACGCCGTTGTCCAGCCCGTCTTGCGCCTCGCCAATGCGGGCCGAGGTGTGTGCATACAAAATCGCCAGCACGCCCACGGCCTGCAATTCATGCAGCGCCACGCGGCCTGCATCGTCTTTGCCGCCACCGGCGTCGTTGAAGGCCACGGCGTAGGGTTTATGGGTTTGCGCTGTGACGAAATGCGAGGCCGACAAGCCCCCGTGCGAGCCTGAAACGATCACTGTGCCGACATGGCTGGCGTTGACCAGCGCAATCGAGTCCAGCAAAACCAGTGCGCGCTGCTTCATCGCGTTTCCCGCGCCACATCCTGCTCGAAGCTGGCTTCCTTCAAGGGGGCTTTTTCGGCCATCCAGCCGCTGTAGACGGTTTGGAAATCCGCCACGATTTGCGCCAGCGGCATGTCGTCAAAGGTGCCGCGCTGGTTCACGTACTCCATGTGCCGGTTGCCTGCCTTGTCAAACGGGTGGTAGATCGAGTCGTTTCGCCCATCAAACTCCAGCGGCAGCAGGCCGAACTTGTCGCACAGCTCGATGTTGAAGGCCGGTGTGGCCTTGACCCACTGGCCATCCAGCCAAATGTCGGCATAACCGTGCCAGATGAACACATCGGTCTGCATGGTCTGGCGCAAGCGCTCGGTGCTCAGGTGGTTGCGCACATCGGCGTAACCCAGGCGGGCATGCAGACCGGCGGCCCGGCACGCTGCCGCCATCAAGGCCGCCTTGGGCACGCACCAGCCCGAGCCCTGGGCAATCACCGAGCTGGCGCGCATGCCTTCGGTGGACAACTCGATGCGGTAGGGGTCATAGCGAAACTGGTCGCGCACTGCCAAGTAAAGTGACACAGCGCGTTCGCGGTCGTTGGCGCCTTGCGCGTGTTGGCGCGCCAAGGCGATCACATCCGGGTGGTCGCTGTCGATCAAGGCCGTGGCGGCCAGCGTGGTGGGGGAGGGCAGGTCGGTCATGCAGCGCACTGTAGCGCGTGTGCCAGCGCAGGGCTGTCACGCTGGCTATAGTGGCAAGTCGTGCCCTGGATGGGGCGCTGTTCATGAAAGGTCCTCATGGCGTCGGTGTTGAATTTCGGAGCGGTGCGTGTGCACCTGGGAGAAAAATCGGGCAAATACCCCGACGGCAACCAGCTCATCGTGCAGGGGGCCGACATGCGCGTGGCTTTTGACACCCCCGAGGTGGCCAACCGCATCGGCCCTGAGCTGGACACGGTGGACTTGGTTATTTTGGGCCATGTGCACGAAGACCACATGGCGGGGCTGTACCGCCTGCTGCACGCCCCTGTGCAGGTGCACGAGGCCGACCTGGCCGCTGCCCAATCGTGGGATGGCATGTGCCAACACTACGGCTACCCTGCCGACGTGCTGGACGCCATGCACGCCATCGTGCAAAAGGATTTCAATTACCAGCCCCGGCCCGACGCCACCGGTTATGCCGATGGTGCTTTCTGGGACCTGGGCGGCGGCGTGCGCGTGCGGGCGCACCACTTGCCGGGCCACACGGCGGGGCATTGCGCCCTGGTAGTGGAAAGCGAAGGCCTGGCCTTCATTGGCGACATCGACCTGAGCGGCTTTGGCCCGTATTACGGCGACGCCACCTCCAGCCTGAGTGATTTTCGGCACACCCTGAAAAAAGTCGCCGAGCTGGACGCCCGCATCTGGGCCACCTCACACCACAAAGCGGTCATCACCGACAGGGCGCAGTTTTTGGCCGATCTGGCCCGCTTTACCAGCAAGATCGACGAGCGCAGCGCGCAACTGCTGGGCTATTTGCAGACCCCGCACAACTTGGACGAATTGGTCAGTCGCCGCCTGTTGTACCCCGCAGGCTACGACGTGCCCTTTGTGCCCTGCGCCGAGCGCAACACCATCGGCATGCACCTGGCCGAGCTGCAGGCGCAGGGGCAAATTCAAACCCTGGAAGATGGCCGCTTTTTGTCTGTTTGACCACCACATTTCAACCCCATGATTGGAGACAACACATGACCCCCGAACAACTTTTGCAGCACCACGACCAAGCCCTTTTGTGGGGCCAGGCCCCCGGCGTGGTGGGCGGCCCCGACACCGCTGCGGCCTACCAGCAAGCCCTGGCTGTGCGCCAGTTGCGCCAGCAGCGCGGCGAAGTGGCTAAGGGCTACAAGATTGGTTTTACCAACCGCACGCTGTGGCAACGCTACGAGGTGTTCGGCCCCATGTGGGGCACGGTCTGGGACACAGGCCTTGGCTTTGCCGAGCCCGCTGCAGCAGGGACAGCCGAAGGCAGCATCGACCTGACCCACACCTGCCAGCCCCGGCTAGAACCCGAAGTTGTCTTCGCCATGAAGGCTACGCCAGCGGCCAATGCCAGCATGCAGCAGCTGTTTGAAGCCATCGACTGGATCGCACCCGGTTTTGAAGTCGTGCAGTCGCACTGCCTGGACTGGAAGTTCACCGCCTCCGACACCATGGCCGACAGCGGCTTGCACGCCCGTTTACTGGTTGGCCAGCGCCTGCCCGTTCAGCAGCTGGCCGCCGATGCGCAGGCCCTGCACACCCTGCTGGCGCAGGCCCAAGTCACGCTGTTCAAAAACGATCAAGCGGTGGAGCAGGGCACCGGCACCAACGTGCTCGACAGCCCGCTCAACGCCTTGAACCACTTTTTGAAAGAGCTGCGCCAATGCCCCGGCGCGGTGGACCTGCAAGCAGGCGATGTGATCACCACCGGCACCTGGACCGACGCCTGGCCGCTGCAAGTGGGCGAAAACTGGCGGGCCGAGTTTTCTGCGCCGCTGGGCAGTCTGAGCGCCCGAATGCGCTGATGGCGGGGCACAAGGCATGGGCATAAAAAAGCACCCCGAGCCGCAAAGCCTGGGGCGCAAATCAACAAAAATGTCAGACAACTGCAAGAAGCATGACGAGGCCAGTATACTGTAAATATAAACAGTATTCTGCAGCTTCGATCCTGATCCATCCATCACCCACCATGCCCTTGCCACGCCGCCGCCGAGACGACTTTGAAGACAGCCGGGTCTACGAATACCCCCAGCAACTGCGCGAAGCCATCGAAGACGCGCCCACCGGGGCGGGCGTCTACACCTTCCACGGAGAGGACGGCGACTTGCCCCTTTACATCGGAAAAAGCATCAACATTCGCGCGCGACTTCTGTCACACCTGCGCACGCCCGATGAGGCCCGCATGCTGCGCCAAACCCAGTGCATCAGCTACATCCGCACGGCGGGCGAGATTGGCGCGCTGCTGTTAGAGGCGCAAATGATCAAGGCCCAGCATCCGCTGTTCAACCAAAAACTGCGCCGCAACCAACAGCTGTGCAGCCTGCAACTGACGGGCGAAGTGCCGCAAGTGGTCTATGCCCGAGACATCGACTTTGCCAGCCAGCCTGATCTTTACGGTCTGTACGCCAGCCGTCATGCCGCACTGGATGCGCTGCGCGCCATCGCCGACCAAAACAAGCTGTGTTACGGCCCGCTGGGCCTAGAAAAACTGCTCCCTGGCAAAGCCTGTTTCAGGTCGGCGATTCGCCAATGTGCGGGTGTGTGCCGGGGAGATGAAAACCCCGATGCGCACCGCGAACGCCTGCTCAGCAGCCTGCTGGCGCTGCGCGTGGAATGCTGGCCTTATCCGGGCGCGGTGGGCTTGGTGGAACGCGATGACGAGCTCACGCAAATTCACGTTGTGAAGCACTGGTGCTATCTGGGCAGCGCACCCACCCCCGAAGCTGCCCGTCAACTGAGCCAAACAGCCAGTCAATTGGCCGCCCACTTTGACGCCGACGGTTATAAAATTTTGTGCCGTCCGGTACTCACGCAAAGTGTGGACATTGTGTTGTTGTAAAGGGCCTTTGCAATCGGTCGTGGGCGGTGGTTAACTTGGACGCATTGGGAGCCAAGAGGGTGACGGATGCGGCGAATTGGCGACGAAAGAACAATTGGACTCCATGGGTAGTTTTGCGGAGAATAAAAAATGACAACGAAAATCAAACGGATCGGTCCGGTGAAACCCATGCTGCGCCTGGCCTTGCGCCCATTTATACAATCCGGTGCCCGCTTGGCCAGCGTGTGCCTGGTGCTGCTGCCCGTCTGGGCCGTGGGGGCATCCTTGGATGGGCGCTGGCAAGGAACCCTGAGCTGCTCGCAGAGTTTATTGAATCAAAACCCGGCCTACAGCACCAGCATCCACATCGATGTGGTCGGCATGACCGGCCAGGGCCTGAAAAAAGATGCCCAAACCACCGAGTCGTTTGATTTGCAAGTGATGCCCTCCAGCAGGGTGCAGGTGCAGTCTGTGGGGCGCCGCTTGGCGGATGCAGCACCGCGTTGGTTCATTCGCATGGAAGGTGAGAGCGTGGGTGACGCCATCAAGCTCACAGGCCGCATGTTGGGCGGCGATGGGATCACGCTGATCCGGGCGAATTGTTCCGCCCAATTGGCCAGAGCCAGCAGCGAGGTGAAAGACGATGATTTGGCTGAGCTGCATGAGCAGCGGACTGCGGAAGTACTGCGCGACATGGCGGCTTCTGGGGCAGCGGCAACCTTGGCACCACCCAGGTCCAATGAGCCTGTGAGCGCCGAGCCAGTGCGTCCTGCGGCAGGACCGGATCACCGGGGTTTTCGCATCCGTGAGGTGCCGCCCAGCGCCAAGCCGCTGACTTTCAAAGATATGCAGGCCGGCCCGGGCGGTTTGCCGGTTGGCAAGGCGGGGGCGATTTATTTGCCGGAAGACTGGCTGACCGGTGATGGGCAGTCTTGGCACTACCGCTCGGCGGCTCGCGCAAGTGTTGCCCCGGTTGCGGTGCGCCCACCCCGTGCAGAAGAGGCCAAGGTCATCGACCAGGCGCAAGCCC
>JBIKRC010000060.1:0-8235 GCA_044349375.1 Limnohabitans sp. | reverse complement strand
CCGCACCTCAGCAAAGGGACCATAGCTCAGTTGGTAGAGCAGCGGACTTTTAATCCGTTTGTCGTGGGTTCGACCCCCGCTGGTCCCACCAAATTGAAAAGCACTTTGAACTTCAGTTCAAAGTGCTTTTTTCATGGCCAATTGTTTTTGACGCCGTCAGTTCCTGGCTGGCGCGAGCCAAGTTGTGAACGCCAACGCATGACTTGGCGAAAAAAATGCCGGATGGCATATTCCGGCATTTGGGGGTTCAAGTGCGACGGGTCAAAGCGCTGTCGATGTGCTCTCTTCGAGCAAAGACGTCAGCTCCAGCCAGCGCTCTTCCAGGGTGGCCACTTCGTCGGACAAGGCTTTGAGACGGCGGCCCGCGTCGGCCATTTCGGCGGGGGGGATGTGTGTGGTCAGCAGCGTTTCCAATCGGGTTTTCTCGGTTTCGATGCTGGCCATGCGCTGCTCGTTTTGTTCCAGCTCGCGCTTGAGTGGGCGGGTTTGCGCGGCCAGCTGTTGGCGTTTATGGGCGTCGTGTTTGCGTTGCTCGGCACTGCTCAGGCCGGGTGTGCTGGTCTGCGTGACGGCCGCGCTTGATCCCTTGACTACAACAGCTGCTGCGGGTGCCGGCGCAGGTGCAGGCGCAGGCGCAGCACTCGAAGGGCTTGGATCGTTGTGCGGCACGATGGCGCTTGCCGCTGGAACTGGTGCCGTGGTCGCCGTGACCACAGCATCGCGGGCTGAATTTTTGGCCTCTTCGCGCAGTCGTTTGGACTCTTCCAACAGGTATTTCTGGTAATCGTCCAGATCGCCGTCAAACGGATCGACCTTGCCCCGGCCCACCATCCAGAACTCGTCACACACGGCGCGCAACAGGGCGCGATCGTGGCTGACCAGCATGACGGTGCCTTCGAATTCGTTGAGCGCCATCGACAGGGCTTCGCGGGTCGCCAAGTCCAAGTGGTTGGTGGGCTCGTCAAGCAGCAGCAGGTTGGGCCGTTGCCACACGATCATGGCCAGCACCAGACGGGCTTTTTCACCGCCGCTCATGGAGCCCACGGCCTGCTTGACCATGTCGCCACTGAAGTTGAAGGTGCCCAGGTAGTTGCGCAGGTCTTGCTCGCGGCTGGGCTCGTTGCTGCCCAGCTCTTTGGCCAGGCGAATCATGTGCTCCAGCGGGTTGTCGTTCGGGTTCAGCACATCGAGTTCTTGCTGCGCAAAGTAACCGATGTTCAGACCCTTGCCCTCGGTCAGCGTGCCTGCCAGCAGCGGCATGGTGCGGGCAATCGTCTTGACCAGGGTCGATTTGCCCTGGCCGTTGGCCCCCAAAATACCAATGCGCTGGCCCGCCAACACCGATTTACTGACGCCTTGCAAGATGGCTTTGGGCTCGTCGTCGACGGTGTAGCCAAAACTCGCGTCGCTGATGGCCAGCATCGGGTTGGGCAGGTTGTTGGGTTCCTTGAAGCCAAAGGTGAACTCGGCATCGGCCAGCAGCGGTACCACTTTTTCCATGCGCTCGAGCGCTTTGACACGGCTTTGCGCCTGCTTGGCTTTGCTGGCCTGGGCTTTGAAGCGGGTGATGAACTTTTGCAGGTGGGCGATTTTGTCTTGCTGCTTGGAGAACGAGGCTTGTTGAAGCTCCATCTGTTGGGCACGCAGGATTTCAAAGCCGCTGTAGTTGCTGCCGTAACGGGTGAGTTTGGCGTGGTCGATGTGCAAGGTGACATCGGTCACGGCATCCAGAAACTCGCGGTCGTGGCTGATCACGATCATCGTGCCCGCATAGCGCTGCAACCAGGCTTCCAGCCAGACCAGCGCATCCAAGTCCAAATGGTTGGTGGGCTCGTCCAAAATAAGAATGTCAGACGGGCACATCAGTGCGCGGGCCAGCTGCAAGCGCATGCGCCAGCCGCCCGAAAAGCTGTTGACCGGGTTGTTGAGCTCGTCCACCCGAAAGCCCAGGCCCAAAATCAGGGCTTCTGCGCGCGGCATGGCGTCGTGGTCACCGGCATCGGCCAAGTCGGTGTAAACGTGGGCCATTTCCATGCCGTCGCCACTGGCTTCGGCCACCACCAGACGCTGGCGCAACTCGGCCAATCGGGTGTCTCCTTCCAACACAAAGTCAGCGGCGGCTTGGTCGGTCTCGGGCATGTTTTGTGCCACTTGGCCCATGCGCCACTGGCGTGGCATTTCAAAGTCGCCGCCGTCCTCGGTCAAGGTGCCGTTGAACAACGCAAACAAGGTGGATTTGCCCGCCCCGTTGCGCCCCACCAGACCGACTTTTTCGCCGGGGTTGAGGGTGACAGAAGCTTTGTCCAGCAGCACCTTGGTGCCTCGGCGGAGGGTGACGTTTTTAAGATTGATCATGAAAAGCAGTGTCCGGAACAGAGGCCGGTAAGGGGAGCAGGGTCAGTTTGGAGGGACTGACCACTAAAAGCACAACCCGCCATTTTCGCCGATGTGTGTGTCGGTGAGATGGCGCGTTGAAAATTAGGTCGTTTTTCAGGCCACCAGGCCGAGAATTTATAGGCTGAGCAAGGCTTCGCGGGAGATCAGCAGCACCTGATCGTCGCCCGCGCTGGTGTCCAGCCAAGCGACTTCGAGTTCGGGAAAGGCAGCCATGAAATGGTCCACCTCGTTGCCGATCTCCAGCACCAAGACGGCGTGCGCGCTCATACGCGATGGCGCATCCTTGAACAGTTGCCGCACAAAGTCCATGCCGTCGGTGCCGCCAGCCAGCGCCAGTTCGGGCTCGGCGCGGTATTCGGCGGGCAGGGCGTCCATGCTGGCTTGGCACACATAGGGCGGGTTGCACAAGATGAGGTTAAACGGGCCCGGCAATGCACTCAAGCCGTCGCTGTGGATCAGTTGGACGCGCGCTTGCAAGTCGTGACGCTCCACATTGATGGCGGCCACGGCCAACGCATCATCCGAAATGTCCGCCCCGGTGACGTGCACATCGGGCCATGCCAGTGCCGCCAGCACGGCCAAGCTGCCGTTGCCGGTGCACAGGTCCAGCACGCGGGTGGTCTGGTCGCTCAGCCAGGCGTCGATCGTGCCATCGGCCAGCACCTCGGCGATCAGGCTGCGCGGCACGATGGCGCGCTCGTCGATGTAAAACGACACGCCCTGCAGCCAGGCTTCTTGTGTCAGGTAGGCGGCGGGCTTGCGGGTGATTACGCGTTCTTCGATCAGCGCAGCGCAAGCAGCCTGCTGTTCGGGCGTCACGGACTGTTCTTTCACTTCGTCCAGATCGATGTCCAGCGGCAGGCCCAGACGCCAAAGCACCAGCCAGACGGCTTCATCAAAGGCGCTCTGGGTGCCGTGGCCAAAAGCCACGCCCGCGTGTGTGAGCCGCTCGGAAGATGCCGCGATCAAGCCCGACAGGGTCAAGGCGCTCATGCGGACAGGCCCGCGTTGAGGTGTTCCAGCGTGCGGCGGTAGATGGCTTTGAGAGGCCCGATGTCACTCAGCGCTACATGCTCGTTGACTTTGTGGATGGTCGCGTTGGGCGGGCCAAACTCGATGACCTGCGGGCAAATCTTCGCGATGAAGCGGCCGTCGCTGGTGCCGCCCGTCGTGGACAGCTCGGTGTTCAGGCCGGTTTCGTCGGTGATGGCTTGTTGAATGGCTTTGACCAAGCTGCCCGGTGTGGTCAAAAACGGCAGGCCGCCGAGGGTCCATTTCAGTTGGTACTGCAAGCCGTGTTGGTCCAGTAGGGCATGCAGGCGTTGTTGCAAGCTTTCGGGGGTGGATTCGGTGCAAAAGCGGAAGTTGAAATCCACCACGCAGTCGCCGGGGATCACGTTGCTCGCGCCCGTGCCCGCGTGGATATTGCTCACTTGCCAGCTGGTGGGTTGGAAAAAGGCATTGCCCTCATCCCATCGCATGGCGACCAAATCGGCCAAAGCCGGGGCCAGGCGGTGGATCGGGTTGTCGGCCAGGTGCGGGTAGGCGATGTGGCCTTGCACACCTTTGACGGTGAGCTTGCCGCTCAGGGTGCCCCGTCGGCCGTTCTTGATCATGTCGCCGGTTTGTTGCACCGAGGTGGGTTCGCCCACGATGCAAAACTGCGGTGCGTCGCCACGAGCCTGGAGCGCTTTGCACACCACCACGGTGCCGTCGAGCGCTGGGCCTTCTTCGTCGCTGGTCAGCAAGAAGGCGATGCCCAGCTTCGGATCGGGGTTGGCGGCCAGAAACTCTTGCACGGCCACCACCATGGCGGCCAGCGATGTTTTCATGTCGCTCGCGCCACGGCCAAACAACTTGCCCTCGCGGTGGGTGGGGGTGAAGGGGTCGCTGTCCCATTGCGTGAGTGGCCCGGTAGGGACCACGTCGGTGTGGCCCGCAAAAGCCAGGGTCTGGCTAGAGGTGCCTGCGCGCTTGGCCCACAGGTTGCGCACGTGAAAGGTGTCGGGGCCAGAATCCATGAATTCACAGACAAAGCCCAGCGGTTTCAGGGCGTCGGCAATCAGGTCCAGGCATCCCGCATCCTCAGGCGTGACCGAGGGTTTGGAGATCAGCTCTTCGGCCAGGCGCAGGGTGTCGTGACAGGTGGTCATGTTCAAGCCTTGTTGGGGTGGGCGCGCACGAAGCGGGTGATGCGCTCAGCCGCTTCCAGACACTCGGCGGTTTCGGCCACCAAGGCCATGCGGATGCGACCACGGCCGGGGTTAGAACCGTTGAAGTCTCGCGCCAAGTAGCTGCCGGGCAGCACGGTGACGCTTTCGGCCTCGAACAGCGCTTTGGCAAATGCGGCGTCGTCGCCTTGCCAGAGCGCAGGCACACCGGCCCACAGGTAAAAGCTGGCGTCGGGCAGTTTCACATCCAGCACTTCGGCCAGCACGGGTGTGACCTGGGCAAACTTGGTGCGGTATTGGTTGCGGTTGTCCACCACATGGGCTTCGTCGCCCCAGGCGGCCACGCTGGCCGCTTGCACCACCGGGCTCATGGCGCTGCCATGGTAGGTGCGGTAGAGCAAAAACTGTTGGATGATGGCCGCGTCGCCCGCCACAAAACCGCTGCGCAGGCCCGGCACATTGCTGCGCTTGCTGAGGCTGGTGAAGGCGATCAGGCGTTTGAAGTCGGTGCGGCCCAGTTGGTGGGCGGCTTCCAGTCCCCCCAAAGGCGCTTCTTCGCGGAAGTAAATCTCGCTGTAGCACTCGTCGGATGCGATCACGAAACCGTGTTGGTCCGACAAGGCAAACAGCTTTTGCCATTCCGACAGCGGCATGACCGCGCCGGTGGGGTTGCCGGGCGAGCAGACAAACAGCAGCTGCGTGCGGGCCCAGACCTCGGCAGGCACGCGGTCCCAGTCGTTGGCAAAGTTGCGCGCCGGGTCGCTGGGCACGTAATAGGGCTCCGCCCCCGACAGCAAGGCCGCGCCTTCGTAGATTTGATAAAACGGGTTGGGACTGACCACGGTGGCACCGGGGCGGGTCGGGTCGATCACGGTTTGCGTCAAGGCAAACAGGGCTTCGCGCGAACCGTTCACGGGCAAAACTTGGGTGGCTGCATCCAGCGTGAGTTGGTAGCGGGTTTGCAGCCAGGCGGCGCAGGCTTTGCGCAGGCTGGGCTCACCGGCTGTGGCGGGGTAAGCCGACAAGCCGGTGGCGACTGATGCCTTGAGCGCTTCCTGTATGAAAACCGGTGTGGCGTGTTTGGGCTCGCCTATGCCCAGGCTGATGGGTTTGAGGCCAGGGTTGGGCGTGACACTGGCGAACAGCTGCTTGAGCCGTTCAAAAGGGTAGGGTTGCAGCTTGGCGAGGAGGGGATTCATCCCCCGATTATCCGGGATGAAGCTTGCCCGTTGCGCCTTGTGCTTGTCAGCAGGTTTTTCACCATGCCTGTCGGGTAACATTGACGTTTTTTCACGGTGTTGGCCATTTGGGCTGGCCCAATCCTCTGATCTCGAACCGATCCGACCACGAACAAAACCGCCGTGCGCCTCAATTCCATCAAGCTTTCCGGCTTCAAATCGTTTGCCGAACCCACCAACTTCTTGCTCCCTGGGCAGCTGGTGGGTGTGGTCGGGCCCAACGGTTGCGGCAAATCCAACATCATGGACGCGGTGCGGTGGGTGTTGGGTGAGTCCAAAGCGTCGGAGTTGCGTGGCGAGTCCATGCAGGATGTGATTTTCAACGGCACCAACACCCGCAAACCCGCCAGTCGCGCCAGTGTGGAGCTGGTGTTTGACAACGCCGACCACCGCGCAGGTGGCCAGTGGGGCCAATTTGCCGAAATCGCCGTCAAGCGCGTGTTGACCCGCGATGGCAACAGCAGCTATTACATCAACAACCAGCCGGTGCGCCGCCGCGATGTGCAAGACGTGTTTTTGGGCACGGGCTTGGGCCCACGCGCTTACGCCATCATCGGCCAAGGGACGATTAGCCGCATCATCGAGTCGCGCCCCGAAGAGCTGCGCTTGTTTTTGGAAGAAGCCGCGGGCGTGTCCAAATACAAGGAGCGCCGCCGCGAGACCGAAAACCGCCTGTCCGACACCCGCGAGAATTTGACCCGGGTTGACGATATCTTGCGTGAATTGAACGCCAATCTGGAAAAGTTGGAAAAGCAGGCCGAAGTGGCCCAGCGTTACAACAACTTGCAGGCCGACAGCACGCTCAAGCAGCACCAGTTGTGGTTTTTGAAGCGCCGCGACGCCGAGGCCGACCAAGGCCGCATGAAGTCGGACGTTGACCAAGCGGTCAATGCACTGGAATCGCGTATGGCCGATTTGCGGCACGTCGAGGCCGACCTGGAAACCATTCGCCAAGCGCATTACGCTGCAGGTGACGAGGTCAACCAAGCCCAAGGTAAATTGTACGAAGCCAGTGCCGAGGTCGGAAAGCTTGAAGCAGAAATCCGCTTTGTGGTGGAAGGACGCCAGCGCGCCGAGCAGCGCTTGCAGCAGCTGGTGGAGCAAACCGCGCAATGGGGCACACGCAGCCAAGACGCGCAAGCCGAGCTGGAAACCCTGGCCGAGCAAGCGGCCACAGCCGAAGACCAGAGCATGACCTTGGCCGCCCAGGTGGAAGACCAAGCCATGGCTTTGCCCGACTTGGAAGAAGCCCTCCTCAAAGCGCAAAACGACGCCAATACCCAGCGTGCTGCGGTGGTGCAGGTGCAGCAGCAAATTGGCGTGCTGGCCGCAGACCAGCGCAACGTCGAAGAGCAATCGCGCCAGCAGGACAACCGCCGCGAACGCTTGCTGACCGACCGCAACGCCTTGGCCGCGCCCGATGAAGCACGCCTGCAGCAGTTGCAAGAACAGCTGGCCGAGGCCGAGGCCCTGTCTGCTGAATCGGAAGCCCGGCTGCAAGACCTGCAAGAACAGGTGCCTGCCCTGGACGAAGACCGCCGCACGCGCCAATCCGCCGTGAACACTGAATCGTCCCGCTTGGCCGATCTGAGCGCCCGCATCGAGGCGCTCAAGGCCCTGCAAGAGAAGGTGCGTACCGACGGCAAACTCAAGCCTTGGTTGGCCAAGCACGGCATGGAGGGCCTGGAAGGCCTTTGGAGCCGCATACACATCGAACCCGGCTGGGAAAACGCCCTCGAATCGGCTCTGCGCGAGCGCTTGTCGGCGCTCGAAGTGTCACGCCTGGACATGGTGCGCGCATTTGCGAATGATGCGCCGCCCGCTAAATTGAGCTTTTTCAGCCCGCCTGTGGCAGCCAAGGCCGCGCCGCGCAGCGGCATGCCCGCGGGGTGCAAACCCTTGGCGGACTTGTTGCGTGTGCACGATGCTGGTTTGTCTGCCCTGTTGGCCGACTGGCTGCAAGGCTGTTACACCGCGCCCAACTTCGACGACGCGCTGGCCTGGCGCAGTCAATTGCAAGCGGGTGAAACCCTGTTGGTGCAAGCCGGTCATGCGGTTCAACTCAACAGCGTGGTTTTCTATGCTCAAGACTCCGAGCAAGCCGGTTTGCTGGGCCGCGCCCAGGAAATCGAGAACCTGGAAAAGCAGCTTCGAGCCCAGACCCTGATTTCGGAAGAAAGCCGCAGCGCTCTGGTGCGGGCCGAAGCGGCTTACGCCGACGCCTCGCAGCGCCTGATTACCGTGCGCCGCGAAGCCAGCGAAAGCCAGTCGCGCACGCACGAGCTGCAGGTTGAGACCCTTCGCCTGTCGCAGTTGGTGGCCCAAACCCGTGCCCGCAGCGACCAAATCAACAACGACTTGGCCGAAATTGAGGCTTTACTGGACGAGCTGCAAGAGCGCCGCGTCACCGCCGAAGCCCGCTTTGAAGA